>CAZWME010001143.1:0-1769 GCA_964634515.1 uncultured Pirellulales bacterium
GCGACGTTTCCATCGAACTCTACAACGAAACAGGTAGCGGTACGGTGCTGGCCACCTCGACGCCCGTTGACATCGGGCCCAATCGGGCACAGCGAATCGTCTACGCGACGGGAGCCGGCGTGACCTATACCTTCGTCGTCGAGGGCACCAATGGCGACACGATTCTGAACATCAACAGCGGCACCGGCGCAGCGTTCTTCGGCTCCAGCGGCAATGACACGTTCGATTTCACCGCCGGCACCGTTACCCACACGGTCACCCTCAACGGTACCGTTTTCACCTATGCTCCGGCCACGCTGTCCGACTTCGAATTCGTCGGCTTTGGAGGCACTGATAGCGTTACGGTGACCGGCCTGCCCACGGCCGAAACAGCCAGCGTCCATCCCACGTCGGGCATTCTGACCGGCACGAACTTCTCGGTCGCATGGAACGGCATCGAGTCGAGCCGTGTCATCGGCAACGGTGGTACCGATCGGGCCTACCTGTATGACTCGGCCGGCAACGATGCGTTTGCAGCTACGCCGACCTACGCTGAACTCTACGGCACCGGGTTCAACAATCGGGTTGAAGGATTCCGATACGTCTACGCCTATGCAACGACCGGCGGGACCGACTCAGCTCGCCTCTACGACTCGGTTGGTAACGACACGTTGCAGGCCACGCCGGCTTACGCCGAACTCTACGGTACCGGGTTTTACAATCGGGCCGAAGGATTCCGGTACGTCTACGCCCACGCGACGGCCGGCGGGACCGACTCGGCCCAGCTCTACGACTCGGCCGGCAACGACATCCTCATGGCCGAGCCGACCTACTCGTACTTGTACGGCGACAACTTCCTCAACTATGCCGGCGGATTCCGATACGTCCGGGCCTATGCGACGGCCGGCGGGACCAACGTGGCCCATCTCTACGACTCGGCCGGTGACGATAGGTTCCAGGCCACGCCGGCTTACGGCGAACTCTACGGCGCCGCGTTCAGCAATCGGGCTGAAGGATTCCGATACGTCTACGCCCACGCGACGGCCGGCGGGACCGACTCGGCCAATCTCTACGACTCGGCCGGTGACGATACCCTTATGGCCACACCGACCTCCACCTATTTGTCGGGCACCGGGTTCCACAATCGGGCGGACGGATTCCGGTACGTCTACGCCCATGCAACGGCTGGCGGGACCGACTCGGCCTATCTCTACGACTCGGCCGGCAACGACGTCTTCGTGGCCCAGCCGACCTACTCGTACTTGTACGGCAGCAATTTCCTCAACTATGCCGGAGGATTCCGGTACGTCCGGGCCTATGCGACGGCCGGCGGAAGCGACGTGGCCGCCTTCTACGACTCGGCCGGCGACGATACGTTTGTGGCCACGCCGACCTTGGCCTACTCGTACGGTAGTAACTTCCTCAACTATGCGGGAAATTTCCGCCACGTCCGAGCCTATGTCACGGCCGGTGGAACGGATGGGGCCTACCTGTACGATTCGTCGGGCAACGATCGGCTCAACGCCGCTGGCGATCTGGCCCAACTGATCTACGGCGACGGCCGAACGGTTTCCGTTTACGACTTCGCCTGGGTCCAGGCCACCGCCAGCGCGGGCGGAACCGACACAAAGCACGTCGAAGCCATCGACTACATCCTCACCACTGTTGGCCCTTGGATCGACGTGTAAACCTGTCACATTGTTGTTGCACACTCCCCAAGCCTATTGATGTTTGCCTGGAGAATGACCCGGCCATTCAGCCCATTTACCGGCCTCCAGTTGGTCGGCCTC
>CAZWME010001144.1:0-1765 GCA_964634515.1 uncultured Pirellulales bacterium
GCTGCAACGGCTGGTGCTATTCGTACCGCCGTACGCGCCGCCTATGCAGAGGATCCGACAGCTACCTTGACGGGTGTCTGTACAGAGGGAGGTGCTCTCGCTGTACGTTTAGGTTTTACTTCAGGTGACCTTACCGGCAGGTACTTTAACGGCGGAAATTTCACAGTTTCATTTACGGCTGGCGATCCTCCTGGAGTAGCTACTATCACAGTAGCGTCCCCCACAGGTCTGAGCGGTTCTGGTGTACTTAATAATTCCGGCTGGACCTATACTCCGTAAGAATTGTGTGAATTCTTTGATGCCGGCTTACGCAGGCGGGTTTGATATTTGTAAAGCCTGTATTTGCGACGGTCGTTTTGCTCCCACTGCTTCCTATTTGTGAAGTAAAACGGCTGAGAGAAGTGGGAGCAGTTGGTTCAATTGAGCTAATGGTGGCTATGGCTATTGCGGTCATAGCCACCTTTAACCTCAAAAAAGTGACCCTGACACTTAGAGCCTATATCAGAATGAACAGAAACAGCGTATTTAGTACTGATATTAAGCATTTTAACTCTTTTTGTTAGAGGCGTTTAGTTTGTTTTAGTTATAATTTACTATCGGGGGCTTACATTTGCCAAAAAAATATAAGGGCACAAGATCTGTTGGTATTTTTTTGTATTTCAGTTGTTGATGGTATATTTTACCTTGTTCATAAACAACTCAATAAATTGGGAGAGCTTTCGCATCTTGGTATCTTATCTAGGATTTAATTAAAGCAGAGCAGCCGCTGTTTTATAAATCTGGATTATCGGTCACGCAGAACCCCGTTGCCCGGAAAGCCGGGAATACAAAGTACGGCAATTGGGTTTTGAACTGATGAAACCGGCAAAACTGCTGATTTTATGGCCGAGAATTTAACGGCCATTTAGTGAGAGGAATATATTATGATGCCTTTTGTTCGAAAGTCGAAAAAGGGAGTGAGCCTTGTTGAAGTAATGGTAGCTGTCTTAATCTCAGTGATTGTAATGGTTGGGGGCTCGTTATTCTTCGTTGCCAGTACAGACCAGATTAATCTGCGGCAGCAGTATCGCGCCGCTTCCCGATTGGCTTCACAGAAATTAGAAGAGTTAAAAGCAGTTGATTATGATACCGTAGCAATAGGCGAAGCGAAGGATAGTGTTACTTTAAAAAATTCAACCTATAGTAGAAGTGTAGTTGCCAAAGATATGGGCTCATATAAACAGGTCAATGTTACTGTCAACTGGGGCCCTGCAGGCCAGAAGCGTAATATAAATCTGGTTACTTTTATTGCCCCTAAATAAACTGATGAATCCAATGAAAAGAAAAAGACAAAAAGGTTTCTCTCTCATAGAACTAATAATAGCGATGTTCACAAGTGCTATTGTGATTGTGGCGGCCGGCATGATTCTGTTTTTTGGCCAGAAAACCTGGAACAGTACCTGGGACAGGACGAATCTTCAAAGGGATGCTTCTTATGCCATGCTCAGAATGACACATGATATTCAAGCGGGAATTTCGGCACAAGTAGAAAGCAGTGGCGAGGGACTGAAGATATTCAAGGCAGGAGACTGGGTGAGATATTTTGCCGCATCGGGGGCTTCAAAGCTTGCGCTTAAAAGCGAAACCGCAGGAGGTAGTTCTGAAAATATTATCGAGGATAATTTGGAAGCTGTGCAATTTAATGTAACAGGAAATACGGTCACAATAGACCTTAAGGGCGTGTTGCCCAAAGCCGTTTTGAGATATATTTTGTATTCTTATAAAT
>CAZWME010001145.1:0-1765 GCA_964634515.1 uncultured Pirellulales bacterium
AATGCCGATGGCTGGAGTTGTATTCTATCAGCCATCCAGTTAGTTGAAGGATTTTTTAGAATTGGTGATCAAGGGACTTGCTATCAGCTCTTAAGGAAGATATAAACTGCCTCCTAAATTCCAGAAACACCATGCCAATCAAGCCTACTGCGAATTAGGTATTATGCTCTGAAAACACAGGTAACAAAATAGCGTTTTGGGGTACTAAGAGCTATTTCTGCTGAACTCCAGATTAGGAATAGCAGCAAGTCACCTGTTCGGGGGAGCTTTGTTAGCAGGAGGATAAACGCATCGCGCATCGTTCAGTCCGTATCGGGGAAATCGTGCTTTATGATACAATCTAACCGTAGACGCAGCAAACAAGCTGGAGGGAGGCAAAAGTGAACTACCTTGAAGTCCTTAAAGATCTGATTTCCATTAACACTACTGTACCGCCGGGTTTGAACTACGACAAGGCAATCGATTATCTTAAGCCTTTATTTAAAGAGTTAGGCTTCGATACGCAAAGGATTATAATTCCTGCGGAGCATGCTGAAGGAAGAGAAGGGAGGGTTAATCTTGTTTGTCACCGCCGCGAGAAAGGTAAGCCGCGCTTGATTTTCTACGGTCATATTGATGTCGTTCCAGCCGAAGGTTGGGACGCTTTCAAACCTAGAGTGGAAAACGGGAAGGTCTATGGTCGGGGAGCTGCCGACATGAAGGGAAGTATTGTTGCCCTTCTTTTAGCTATGGAATCTCTAAAAGGGAAGCGCCTGAACTTTGACGTTTCAGTGATGGTCACGACCGACGAAGAGTTCCACCAGGCCAGCCAGTTGCAATACCTGAGGCAATATTTAGAGCCTGTTTCCGGTGCTTATTTCTTCGACCTTGATTCTAGCTTTGGATATGTTTCTATAGCCAGGCTTGGGGAACTGCAGGTGGATATCAAAGTTAGAGGCAAATCGGTACATTCTGGATTATCTCATCTTGGAGAAAACGCCATCGAGAAGGCCAGCCTTTTGATTCAGGCACTGCTGGACTTAAAACAGAAAGTAGAACAGAGAAAATCTGATGTCGCCGCCCACCCCGATACGAAGCTCGACCGGATGGAAGGCAGGTTGAATATCAATATGATAAAGGGAGGCATTAAAGTCAATGTCGTGCCCGATGAATGTCTCATATCAATAGACCGGAGGTTAATTCCCGAAGAGAATCTGGAGGATGCCAGAAACGAGTTGCTCGATACGCTTACCTCTGTTCCAGGTGTCACCTGGCAACTTGAGCGTGTTTTTGGCATCCCAACTGTACCTCCCAGTAATGATCCTGTCGTAGACGAGCTGGCGGGTATTATCGGTGACACTATCGGTGAAGGTAACAAGTTTGGCGAGATGGGTTCAGGGGACTTAGACCACATTATTGCCACGTGGGGAGGTAGAGCATTTGCCCTTGGTGTGATACGTCCGGAGTGCAATATACATGGTAAAGAAGAATTTGTCTATCTGCAGGACATCGAGGATGTGGCTAAAATCATCGCGCGGTTTCTTTCACCTCAAGATTGAATACGCAACCTTCGGGCGAGGGACATGAGTGTCAATTACTAGAACCCAGGCGGTTGCACCAACACTACAGAACACTCGGAGGTGGAATTGAACATTAACTTGAAATGTTACTTGGCTTTGGATAACTCGTGTCACTGGCAAAATCCGGTGAGCACTATGCGGAGCTTAAGCCGCTGATCTAGTTCAGATAGATGGGTGACACATGAGTTATGAAAGGGCAGTATAAT
>CAZWME010001146.1:0-1759 GCA_964634515.1 uncultured Pirellulales bacterium
CATGGCAGCATACCTTTACCCTTAACGAGATTCCCAAGGGCAGTTATCTTGCCATCGCGCTCAACGGTGAGCACGGCATAGAAGGGGCGTATGCTGCAATTCGTGTAAACGGCGAACCTGTTGGCGCGGCAGACAGAAGCGTGTCTTTTCCTGCAAATACCTGGGAATACCCGGTACGTAAGAGGTCGTCGAACTATACCTATTATGTACCGCTCACAGAGGACATGAAGGGGGCGAAAATCGACGCGGTTGTGTTGGGAATGAAAAACGGGTCAGATAATTTCAAACCGGAGGTTTGGATCACCGCGTATCCAGCACCGTACAGTGAACGGCTATTGACATTGACTGAAGAATAAAAATTTATGTGGCATGGGATTCAGAGAATGAACAATAAAAGAAGGATCGTTAGTGTTTGGTTTTGGATGTTGCTTGGGATAATAGTGTTAGACAGCTCACTCGCCCAAACGAAGATACCAGAGATTTCCGGGCTAACCCCCAAGGGCCAGAAGTGGATGGCGGAGATTCCTGATTTTACCCGGGGTGGTAAAAAGAATGATCGGCATGATTGGAACCTCGGGCCTACGGGCGCACGCGGTTGGATGTGGGGGATGCGCCTGCGTACTGATTACGCACGTCAGATCCTTATCACCAAAGTTGATCCCGGTTCGCCTGCCAACGGCATTCTTCAAGTCGATGACGTAATTCTGGGCATTAATGGCAAGAAGTTCGACAGCGATGCACGTATCGCTTTTGGAAAAGCCATCATCGAAGCTGAGAAGGCCGAAAACCGCGGACTGCTGAAACTGATTCGCTGGCGGCAAGGTAAAACCGAAAACGTCACGCTTCGACTCAAGGTCATGGGGACCTACGGTCCAATGGCCCCGATGAATTGCCGCAAGTCGCAAAGCATCCTGGATAACGCCTGCAGGTACATAGAGAAAAACGGTATCGGACGAGGTATTACGGGCCATGTCAACGCGCTGGGTCTGTTGGCCAGCGGCCGAGCCAAATACCTTCCCATGGTCCGCGACTATGCGCATAAGATCCTGGTAAAAGATGCCTATCAAATGTCCTCGTGGAACATGAGCTACATGAACATCTTCCTCTCGGAATACTACCTCCTGACCGGGGACCAGGCGGTCTTGCCCAAGACTCGCGAGATGGCGCTGTATCTGGCCAACGGGCATAGCCGGGTCGGAACGTGGGGACACAACAATGCCGGTCCCGATGGGATCCTTAGAGGTTATGGTGCGATGTGTCAGCCTACTCTTTCGTGCGCAGTGTCTCTGGTGCTGAATCAGAAGTGCGGGATTGACGAGCCCGTCGTGGAGCAGGCGATTCGCAAGGCGGAGATATTCTTTCTGCATTTCGTGGATAAGGGTAACATCCCGTCCGGTGATCACTCTCCGCGCGAGGTGCACGACAGCAACAGCATGAATTCACTGGCGGTTATTCTGTTCGATCCGCTGGACAATCCGGATGCGTACTGGTTCTACGCCCGCATGACCGTGGCGTCGTACGGGGAGCGTAAAGAAGGGCACACGGGCAACTTCTGGGGCTTCCTCTGGGGCCCCCTGGGGGTGGTGCGTGCCGGACCGGAGGCAACCGCAGCGTTCATCAAAGAGCTGGAGTGGTTCTTCGATCTCGAGCGTCGTTGGGACGGTGGTTTTACGTATCGGGGCGGCGCCAACATGGCTGGGGCCGAACTGATCAGCGACAATCATTCTTACCTTCCGGCGACAGTTAAAAGTTCCGGATA
>CAZWME010001147.1:0-1759 GCA_964634515.1 uncultured Pirellulales bacterium
CCTTTATTTGATAAAACCAGGATACGGCCGTTTCTGTCAGAATGTACTGAGGACAATATTGTGCCTGCCAATTCCGCCGAAAGCGGGATTTTCTCCGCAAAATCCTGTAAATATGGACGGTCTATGTAGGAATTCTGATTATTTCCTGCATAAGCTCCTGAAACGATTAACAATACACTGTAAATAGCTGCTCTAACAATATTTTTCATATTGTCCTCTTTTCTTAATTTATTTACTTTGCCGACTTTGGGAGCTAAGAAAATAATGCCCAAAGGACATGGTATAGACCGTATATTGAATTGCTGGCCGCTCCAATAAGCCGAAGGGCATTATAATGTTAGTCATTGAACATTCAAAGTAAATTTAGACCCATTTTGTTTCATCGAGAACAATTTCCACTCAAAGAGATGGTTAGATGTGTTGTTTATAGTCATCGGCTTGATTATAATCACTATCAGTAACACAAAGTCTGTTCAACTGGAGTGTTTATTATGTATAGATACACATCATTGTTAACTATTGCGATATTATTTATATCTTCTTGCACGCAGAGCAGGACCTCTGGAGCTGAAGGTATTTCAGAGCAGGCCGTTTCGCCGGATGGCCTAAGCTTTTTTGTAGCTCCTGATGGTAATGACGAAGATAGAGGAACTCTGACCGAACCTTTTGCAACCCTGTGTCAGGCACGCGATGTCGTTCGGAAATCAAAAAAAGCGGGTGCCAAACCCGTTACGGTTTATCTGCGAGAAGGTGTTTACCACCTTTCACAGCCAGTGACCTTTACCGAAAATGATTCTGGTTCGTTAGACGTTCCTGTTACATATAAGGCTTATCCGGGTGAAAGGCCTGTAGTAAGTGGTGGTTTTAGGCTCAATCTTATGTGGCGAACATATAAAAATGGTATCATGATGGCCAATGTTCCAACACAAATTGATGAGATTGATCAACTCTTTGTCGGTGGTAAGCGACAAAATATGGCCCGCTATCCGAACTTCGACTTCACTGCCCGGTTTTTCGGAGGTACATCAGCCGATGCGATATCTCCGGCTCGCGTGAGAACATGGTCGAATCCTGACGGTGGTTATATGCACGCTCTACATAAGTCTATGTGGGGAAGCAAACATTACCGCATAGCAGGCGTTGAGCCGGAAGGAAAGCTCAAACTACAGGGCGGCTGGCAGGAGAATCGTGGCGGCGGTTTCGACGACTATTTCAGAGGCGGTTTTCACAATAAGTATTTGTTCGTGGAAAATATTTTCGAGCTGCTTGATGCCCCAGGTGAATGGTACTTTGACCGAAACAGACAAATTTTGTATCTAAAACCATTCGATGAAGTTGATTTATCCAATGCAGAAATCATCGGTGCCGGTCTGAAACAATTATTTATTGTTAAAGGTTCTGCGCAAAAACCTGTTGGCAATATCCGTTTTCAGGGTCTGACTTTCAGACACACAAAGCGTATCTTTATGGCTCCTTATGAGCGTCTTCTCCGTGGAGACTGGTCGATTGCGCGTCTGGCTGCCGTACATTTCGAAGGTGCGGAAAATTGCTCTGTAGAAGACTGTTTCTTCGAGGACCTGGGCGGCAACGGCGTTTTTATCAGCAGATACAATCGTAATGTGAATGTTACTGGCTGTAAGTTCACACGTCTGTGTGAAAGCTGCGTTTGCCTTGTTGGTGACTATGGGGCCGTACGCAGCGGAGCTGTTGAATATAGCAAAACTCTTCCACAGAACCAGATTAATTTGACACCCGGCCC
>CAZWME010001148.1:0-1757 GCA_964634515.1 uncultured Pirellulales bacterium
ATGGAGATTGCTAACAAACATAATCTCAAAGTGATTGAAGATTCCTGTCAGGCACACTTGGCCGAGTACCAAGGCAAGAAGTTAGGGACCATTGGCGATCTCGGATGTTTCAGCTTTCAGTCCAGCAAGACCATAGCTTGTGGTGAAGGCGGAGCGATTTTAGGAAACGATGAAGAGCTGATTGACAAATGTTACACCGTCCATAACCACGGCACATCCCGCCGGGGACGCACCGAAGTCATCGGGCCAAAATACCGCATGAACGAATTTGAAGCGTCAGTGCTGCTTGGCCAATGGCCCGATGTGCATGAACGATTCGCTCGCCGTAATGCCAACGCCGCTCATCTGACCTCCAGACTAAAAGATATTCCCGGCATATCCAACCAAAAACTATACGAAGGTACCACCAGCGGTTCTTTCTACCTCTACATGATGACATATCACAAGGAATACTTCAACAACGCCGACCGCAGCAAGTTTCTCAAGGCCCTTCGGGCCGAAGGTGTCAGTCTCAGCCCGTATATAAGTCAGGGATTACATAAGGAACCGTGGGTAGAGCACATACTGCACTCAAAGGTTTACCAGAAAATGTACTCTGCACGAAGGCTGCGGCAATACCGCCAGCAGATTGATTGTCCCAACTGCGATAAGGTCTGCCGGGAGATGGCCATGATTTGGGCTTCAGGTCCTTTGCTCGGGACCAAAAAGGACATGGACGAAATTGCAGATGCTATCGAGAAAGTCTATGCCAACAGAGATAAACTGAATTCGATATAACAGGGAGATATTATGAAAACCAAATGCGTTCTTCTAATAGTGTGTCTTTTATCAACGACTGGCCTGGCCAAAGAAAAGTCACCCGTTTCCATACAAAGCATCAAGCCCTGGCGAGGAGTCCATCTTGGTATAGGTAATAAAAGGGCCGTTGAGCAGTTAACTTCCGTCGTTCCAAGGTTGGCCGGGCTCGGTGTAAATGTGATAGTGGGTGAGATTAATTATGGTTATCAATATAAATCACACCCGGAGCTTGCAAGAGACAACGCCGCCAATGCAATACAGATAAAGAACCTGCTCGCCGTTTGCCGCAGGCACCGAGTCAGACTGATTCCGCAGTTTCAATGTCTCGGTCACCAGTCGTGGTCGAAGAACACCTCTCCGCTGCTTATAAATTATCCCCAATTTGATGAAACACCGGACAAGTATCCGAACAACGAAGGCATTTACTGCAGAAGCTGGTGCCCGTTGCATCCGGAAGTCAATAAAGTGGTATTTGCACTTATGGACGAGCTGATAGAAGTGTTTGAGGCGGACGCTCTGCACGTGGGTATGGATGAGGTATTTCTTATTGGGGAAAATGACTGTAAAAGATGTAAAGGAAAAGACAAGGCCATATTGTTTGCCAAAGCAGTCAACGATTACTACAAACACATTGCAGGCAAACACAAAATCGAAATGCTGATGTGGGGCGACAGGTTGATCGATTCGAAAAAAATCAGCTATGGCAAGTGGGAAGCCAGCGCCAACAATACGGCGAAAGCCATTGATTTGATAAGCAAAAATATCATAATCTGTGACTGGCATTACGAGCTGCGAAAAGAATATGAATCAGTACCGATGTTTCTTGAGAAAGGTTTTCGCGTCTGGCCGGCAAGCTGGAAGAAAACCGATGCAACTATGGCCTTTGTGAATTATTCCAAGAAGCACGGCACCGCTCGTATGTTAGGGCATCTCAATACGACCTGGGGGGCGGTCAAAAT
>CAZWME010001149.1:0-1753 GCA_964634515.1 uncultured Pirellulales bacterium
AAAAAAATTCAATTCGAGACTGAATTACAGAAAAAAAGCGGCACCCTTTACCTGGCTGAAGTTCATCTTCAGTTTTCGGTCTTTGGAACCATCCCGGTCTTTGTAGCTATCATTCTCGACATTACCGAACACCGCAAGCTCGAGGGCCAATTCTACCAGGCCCAGAGAATGGAGTCAGTCGGCAGACTGGCAGGTGGTGTGGCCCACGATTTCAACAATTTGCTGATGGTTATAAAAGGATACAGCGAGATAACGCTTGCCGAAATGAAGCCGGAAAATCCAATCTATGCAAATATCATGCAAATCCTACAAGCCAGTGATAGGGCAAGCCGGCTTACACAACAATTGTTGGCCTTCAGCCGAAAACAGATTATTCAACCCAAAGTGTTAAACCTTAATAACGTGGTTAAAGAAACAGAAAAAATGCTTCGCCGCTTGATTGGCGAGGATATTAATCTGCTTACGTGTTTAGACCCTGAGTTGGGGAATGTAAGAATCGACCCCGGGCAGGTCGAACAGATTCTGTTGAACCTGGCGGTAAATGCCCGGGACGCTATGCCAAGAGGCGGCAAACTTACCGTAGAAACCAGTAATTTTACAATTGATGAACCATACACCGGGGAGCATATTGAAGTACAGGAAGGTCATTACATCATGCTGACTGTCAGTGATACAGGTATAGGGATGGACAGGGAAACTCAAGCTAAAATATTCGATCCTTTTTTCACGACCAAAGGCAAAGAGAGAGGGACAGGATTAGGCCTTTCAACAATTTACGGAATTACCAAGCAGAATAACGGCTACATATGGGTATACAGTGAGCCTGGAAAAGGCACTACATTCAAGATCTATCTGCCGCGTGTTAGTGAAGCCGTGGCTACTTCTATAGTGAATCAAACCTTCGCGGAATCTCTGCGGGGTTCTGAAATCATTTTGCTGGTGGAAGACAACCGGGCGGTCCGTCAGTTGGCGGCCCGCGTTCTGATTAATAATGGGTACAATGTTCTTGATGCGGGTGATGGGAGTGAAGCCCTCCGGTTGCTCAAAGAGCATGAAGAACATATCCATCTTCTGCTGACTGATGTGGTAATGCCGGGAATGGATGGCCGTGAACTATCAGAAAAAGCTCAATCGATACAGCCGGGTATACGAGTTCTTTATTTTTCCGGGTACACAACTAATGTCATAGTTGATCATCAGGTGTTGGAATCCAGTATGGAGTTCCTTCAGAAACCCTTTTCTCCGTCAACTTTACTCAAGAAGGTGCGGCAGGTTTTGGACCGTAGGGACAGAGGGTAACCCACACAGCAGCATGGTGGAGGATGGATCCGGTACTGATGGGAAAGTGAGGAGAGCAGCCTCGCCACACTAAAACCATAGTATCGTTCGATTCATCGGTCCACTCGATAACGTCCACAAATTCTCCTGTTAAACTTTTAGGGGTTGGCCTTTCCGCCACCCGCAGGATAGATTTTTACACAATTCCGGCCGCTGCTCTTTGCAAGATACATGGCCTCATCTGCATGGCTGACCAGTTCCTTGAACTCACCACCTTCAAGACACAATCCGGCCACGCCAAAGCTCATGGTAAGCTTAACCTCGCAGTCCTTCATCTGAAACAGGTGCTTCTCGACTGAACTCCTCATTTTCTCGGCAGCAAGACATGCACCCCTGTCATCCGTCTCCGGCAGAATCACTACAAACTCCTCGCCGCCATAGCGCGCCACAATGTCGGATTTGCGCAACCTGGAGA
>CAZWME010001150.1:0-1748 GCA_964634515.1 uncultured Pirellulales bacterium
GTATCTCAACGGTGAGTTGAAGGTATCCAAGATTTGCGAAGAAGGCCGTTCTATATACCCCAACACAAACGATCTGCGCATGGGCCACGTTGGGACTGGTGAGCCATTTGCCGGTATGTTTGATGAGGTTGCTGTGTGGAACCATGTATTGACCGAGAATGAAATACTGGCGGTAATGCAAGGCCATATGGGAGGAGCAAATCCAAATGCCTCACGCCCCAAGCCTGCCGACGGTGCTATGCATTCCGACACATGGGTGAACCTTTCCTGGAGTCCGGGAGCTTATGCGATCTCGCACGATGTATATATTGGCGATAACTTCAATGACGTGGACTGTGGAGCCGAAGGCATGTTCCAGGTCAATCAAACGGATACATTTATTGTCGTAGGCTTTCCCGGTTTCGCATTTCCGGATGGCCTTGTACCGGGCACAACCTACTACTGGCGAATCGATGAGGTCAATGACGCAGAGCCGAATAGTCCCTGGAAAGGCGATGTCTGGAGTTTCAGTGTTCCTCCCAAGACTGCATACTTTCCTGAGCCGGCTGATGGTGCTGAGTCTGTAGCTGTCGATGTGGAGCTTAGCTGGACCCCTGGTTTTGGTACGAAATTGCACACCATATATTTCGGTGAAACTTTTGATGAAGTGGACAATGCTGCTGGTGGATCCCCGCAGGGAGCTTTGAGCTATACTCCCGGCACACTTAAAATGGCAAAGACTTACTACTGGCGGGTCGATGAGTTTGATGCCGTCGATACATTTAAGGGTGATGTCTGGAGTTTTCTTACTGAGGGCGCCGTCGGCAATCCAGAGCCTGCTAATGATGCAGTGGATGTAATGCAGTCATCCGTTCTCACGTGGTTGCACGGAGTCTTTGCCGACTCACATGAGGTCTATTTCGGTACTGATCCAGAAGCTGTTAAAAACGCCGATACCAGTTCCCCCGAATATAAAGGCAGCGGTAACCTTGGTTCTGAAAGCTATGATGCAGGCGACCTTGAATGGAATACTACTTACTACTGGCGTATTGATGAAGTTAATAACGCCAATGCCGACAGCCCGTGGACAGGTCCCGTTTGGAGCTTTACCACAGCTAACTTTCTTGTCATAGACGATATGGAGAGTTACAATGACCTTAATGAAGGTGAAGAAGGGAGCAACAGGATATATCTTGCCTGGGAAGACGGTTTCAATAATCCCGCAATAAACGGTTCTACCGTTGGCCATTTAGATCCACCTTTTGCCGAGCAGACTATAGTTCACAGCGGTAATCAATCGATGCCGTTTGCTTATGACAATGCTGTCGGTAAGTCCGAGGCGACTTTGAAGTTGGCTTCCAATCGTGACTGGACAGTGAACGGCGTGAGCAGGTTGACGATTTGGTTCATAGGTGATGCGGCCAATGCTGCCGAGACTATGTATGTTGTTCTCAATGGCACTGCTGGAGTCGATAATGATAATCCGAATGCGGCACAGGAGGCTGACTGGACGGCATGGTCTATGGACCTACAGGCGTTCGGTGTGAACCTTGCCAATGTCAATTCGATTACCCTTGGCCTTGGTAACAGGAGCAATCCGGTTGCCGGCGGTTCAGGCATGTTGTACTTCGATGATATACGTCTGTATCCACCGGAGCCGGCACAGTAAGCCTGTCTTTTGAACAGTTAAGATTGAGTAATTGATATTGCAGATTAACTCGGGGCTTATATCGAAAAGGTATAAGCCCCTTTTACTTATTGATTGGTGA
>CAZWME010001151.1:0-1734 GCA_964634515.1 uncultured Pirellulales bacterium
CTCCTTCCCGTGCCAATTCGATAGCCGCCGCAATAACCGCCGCAACGTGGGTGGGAGTAACAAAATTAATATTGCTGCATCCGTAATCCTGCAGGCCGAGCATGGCCTGAGCCAACTTCTCAATCGACATCTTTCGTCCGGCGCGATTATGGCTGATATCGAAGTTCTGACAGAAAACACAGCCCAAATTACAACCGGCAAAGAATATCGTACCTGAGCCGCCGCCGCCTACAAGCACACTTTCTTCGCCGAAATGAGGCCCTACAGAGCTGACCAAAGGTATATCGCCAATCCCGCAAAAGCCCTTCTGACCCCTGCCGCGATAGACCTTGCACTGCCGCGGGCATTGTGTGCAGGGATTCATCCTCTCCCACAAAATCTGTACGGGCTCACTAAACGAACCGATATTGGCCGGTAAAATCGTCATAGTTTCATATCGCATACTGTCTTTGCAACACGTTCAGCACATTCAACACGTTCAGCTCATTATAGCATACCCATATCACCCCTTACAGGTCTCCCTTTAATATTGCAAATAAAGCGGATTTAAGGTACAGTGTCCTTTTAAGTATAAAACAGAGCCAAAAATGACGTTAAAAAAGGCAAATTTAACAGAACAGAAATCCGACTCGGCGCATCCTATAACAAAACTGCGGGAACTCAACAAGACGAAGGAGCATTCGGAGCAGAGGCTGGATTCGCTTGTCCGCCGATTAAGGGCCGGCGACCATACTGCCGCAACCGAGCTTGTTGATATATATTACAAGCAGATTTATTTGTTTATGAGAAGGTTTGGACACAACCGCCAGGTCAGCGAAGACCTGACCCAGGAAAGCTTTCTTAACGCCTGGCACCATATAGGCCAGTTGAGGGACGGCAAAGCCTTAAACGGCTGGCTCTATCGTATTGCAGGCAACGTTTCAAAACTATACTGGCGCAGGCATAAGCACAAAAAGACGGCCGTCCTCGAAAATATTGACATCTCTGACAGTACGAAAGCAGGCCTTGACATAGTCGAACATAACGAACAGTTGGAGCAGTTGAAAAACGCTGTTGCTCGGCTGCCCGTCAAATTAAGGCAAACAGTTGTTTTACATTACATGCAGCAGTTGACTATCGCCGAAGCTGCCGATGCTGCGGGAATAAGGGAAGGAACCTTAAAAAGCAGGCTAAACAGAGCATTAACAACTTTGAGAAAGCAGGCCATCTAAAAGAACGTTCGTCGCACGGGCTTCCAGCCCGTGAAAACACGGCCAGGATGGCCGTGCCACACAAGTGAAGGCTGCGATGAGAAAAGAACAAGAGCTAAAAGAACTATTGAATAAATTATCCGATGCCACCACAGAGCCGGTCCCCCCTGCTCTCGGCGAAGATATAAAACGCCAGATCCCACACAGACTCTCGCACCACTGGGTCGGAATGGATACAATCAACATTATAATTCACCTGAGAATAAATAAACTTACCGCCGCTGCTGCTATAATCATAACTATAATATTCTGTGCCACCTTCCTTGGTAGACGGGACTCGACCGGAGGCGGAGTACTTAAAGACAGTATGCTCTTTATTAAATATTGGGCCACTGCCGATACCGCCAACATATCGGCCGTAAAATCAAGATATGATCGCCTCCTTGACCGTGGTGAAAACGTTGTATGGTATGGCGATCGGATTACCACAAAAGACAGCTCCACTGTGCTGATGCAGCGAAAACTACCCGATGGCAACTATGAG
>CAZWME010001152.1:0-1734 GCA_964634515.1 uncultured Pirellulales bacterium
TTGTTTTTCCAGTTTTTTTTCGCCTTTTTTGTTTCCACGAGTAACATAAACAATAGCTGTTTTATCTTTGTGTCTTGGCGTTCTAACGGCTATACTTTTTACTATGAAAGTACGAAATGCGAAAATTACCGATGCCAGGGCCATTTACGCCCTTATCAATTCCTATGCTGAGCGGG
The DNA here is from genome assembly GCA_964634515.1 of uncultured Pirellulales bacterium. GTDB lineage: Bacteria > Planctomycetota > Phycisphaerae > Sedimentisphaerales > Anaerobacaceae > NIOZ-UU13. The sequence goes on from CAZWME010001152.1 coordinate 177, forward strand.
ACGTTATGCTGTTTCGCTCAATGGCTGATATTTACGAGAACGTGCAGGACTTTACCGTTGCCGAGCTCGACGGCAGTGTGGTCGGCTGCTGTTCGCTGCAGGTAATCTGGTCGGATTTGGCGGAGATAAAATCACTGGCGGTCGATGAAAAAAACAAAAGCAGGGGGGCGGGCAGGGCGCTGGTGGCCGCGGCACTCGAGCGGGCCGGCGAGCTTGGTCTGCCGCGGGTTTTTGCACTGACTTTAGAGCCGGCGTTTTTTGAGAAGATGGGTTTTGAAATAGTCGAAAAAGAGACGCTGCCGATGAAGGTCTGGAGTGATTGTGCCAGGTGTCCGAAACAGGAAAACTGCGACGAAATAGCGGTTATTAAAGTCATATTGCGTGATGCGTGATGCGTATTGCGTTGAACACAGGACACAAGACGCGCTACTCGCTACGCAATACGATATCAGGGTGCAGCAGCAAAGCTGACGAGAAGCTGCTTTTTCCAGTTAAATATCAGTGCCTTGTAACGTGCCTTTGATTTGTTGCCCGCTGTATATGGAGAGAAGCCGGCAAGCTTACGAACGGTATATGGGGCATCGGTTGTAACGAACGATTCATCGGTTACCAGGATTGTTGAAGTAACCTGTTTCTCCGTATCGGCTTTCAGGGTGAGGACAGCACTGTCTTTTTTGATATCCCACCTTATTTGGGCTTCAAATGTTTCGTAAAAGAGTTTTGCCTGTGCAAAGCCGTCTCCTATTTGGAGCGTGCCGGTTTTGACAGTATAGGCGTCCCGGCCTATCCTGAATGTGGAAAAGTCGGGATTGTTCTTTGACTTGACGCCGGAAGAGATAATTCCTGCTTTGGCGTGGGACAAAAAAATCATATTCTGCTGGTCGAGGGCGTAGTCATTGTTTGGCTCAATGACCCGATTTAAGGCTCTCATTGCGGAGATGCCGGCCGTAAAACCGTTTTTTCGTATGATTCCGAGCGGCAGCGTAATTCTTGAGATGCCGTCTTTTTTATTCTCAGGTATTTCACAATTGCCCAGCTTCATCAACTCCAGTTCATGGTAGAGAACCGCCAGTTGCTCAGGACTCATTTTTGAGAAATCGGCAGAATCGAGCACATCAACAATGTAATATCTACCTTCAGGACAGAGAGAATGAAGTGCTGCTCCCCAGCACAGGCCGCCGCCGGTACCATTTGTTCTTTCATCCGCAAGCGGTATTCGTGAGTAATCGTTGGTCAGGAATTTTCTGTAAAAACTTCCACACGTCAGGAATTTTTGCCGTGGTTGATTTTTCCCGTCGAGAACGTCATACAAAGCGCCGGCGGTAAGGGGGGTATAGCATAGCGATGGTCCGCCCTCTCTTTGGGCGTTGGTGTGCTCTTCAAAATAGCCGTCGGGGTGGCCCGAGTTAAAAAAGCGTTCTGCAAAATCGCGCGTTATGTCGGTCCACTGCCGGCGTTCGAAGAGCTTGCCGCAATAGTAGATGCCCTGCATAAACAGCGCCTCGTGGTTGTTTACTTTAACTCCCATTGGTTTCAAGTATAGCAGAGTTGTGCCCGG
>CAZWME010001153.1:0-1730 GCA_964634515.1 uncultured Pirellulales bacterium
AACTAAGCAGGTTAAAAGAAAAACGACCGCCCTGGTCAGTGGTGACCAGAGCGGCCGGTGTCCTAATTAGGGGCAAAACCCCTTTCGTCCTATAAAATCACGCAAAAACAGGGTTTCCTAAAAAATCTAAAGTTTACAGTTGACACGACCGAAACAATTGTGTAAACTGTGTCAAGAGTAGACAATTGTGGAATGGTAAAAGGAAGGAGAATGTGGGATGGATTATCTTACAATACCTCAGTTGGCTAAAATGCTCAATATGAACCGCTCGACGGTTCATAAATGGGTTAAATCTGGCAAAATCCAAGCCTCTAAGGTTGGTGGAACATGGATTATTGATGACCCGGACCTTGCAAAGGTTCTTGAAGGTAAAATCACAGAAAAACAAAAACAAGAAATTCAAGCTGTTGTCCTCAAAGCAGTAAGGCAGTATGGTGAACTATTCAAAAGGCTTAGTAAGGAATGAAAGCTTTAACAATACAGAAAGTAGAACACATAGCTTTTGCACTTGCGCAACAGCATTTGGCTTTTAATGAACCAATTCCTGATTTTACAACGAGATTTCCTAACATTCTTGAAAGCTGTATTGCGACACCTTTTATGAAGTACAACAAACGATACCTTTACAGAGGTCTTATAGGCAAAGCTGCTATGTTACTCTATTTAATGATTAAAAATCATCCGTTCCAAAACGGAAATAAAAGAATAGGATTGATGACAACATTAGTGTTTCTTGCTGGGAATGGAAAATGGTTGAAAGCAAGTAATTCGGAATTCTATGACATAACTATTTGGGTGGCAGGAAGTCCCCGAACGGTTAAAAATGAAACTGTTAAGGGAATAGAAGTTTTTATCAAAAAACACTTAGTAGATTTTAAGAATAAATAAAAACCCCGCTGACACCTTGCAAGCGGATCAGCAGGGCGAATTAGGACGGTTGCCTGAGTGGCTGAAAGGACTCGGCTTACGCCTAGTTTTGACGAATTATGCGAACGACCCGCCGCAATTCCGGGGCTGGACAAAAACTATTTGTTTAGAAATCCGCATGGACTATCGAGTTAAGTATAGAGAATTGGCGTGAAAAAGGTCTGTGAGATAACTCTAAACAACAAAACGCTGTGAGAATTAAGCTTCCTCAGCTTTTCGGATTTGCTGTAAAGGTATGTCCAGCTTGTCAATCAGTCTGTTCAGGCTTCGACGTTCAATGCCAAGTATCTTCGCAGCTGCAAGCTTACGGCCGTTTGTGTACTCAAGTGTCTGAACGACAATTCTGCGCTTAACATCATCAAGGGTCGGCAACTCGTGTTTCGGATACTGTTTTGATTCGGCTATGATAAGTTCCACCGGAAGCGCTGCAGGTTTTATCTCCTGGCCCATCGTAAGGACATACGCACGCTCTATCGCATTAGCCAGCTCTCGAACATTGCCGGGCCATTCATATTTCATTAATAAATCCCGCGCTGATGCGCTAAGCAGCTTGGGCGGCTCATTATAGAACACCGCCTGATTCATCAAAAAATACTCCGCTAAAGGCAGTATATCTTCTCTACGCTGTCTAAGCGGCGGTACTTCCATCGTTACGACATTCAGCCGATAGTACAAATCCGACCGGAATTTGTTCTCCTGCACCATTTGGCGCAAATCGCTGTTAGTCGCACATAAGACCCGAATATCAACCGGATAAGACTTGGTTGAACCAATAGGCGTAACCCTGTTTTCCTGAAGAACTC
>CAZWME010001154.1:0-1729 GCA_964634515.1 uncultured Pirellulales bacterium
GGCAGAGGTACCCGGATGGGCGGTCCCGGTGCAGGAAGCGGTAGAGGCCAGGGCTTAGGTGTTGGCGTCAATCAAGGCCGTGGAGCAGGAAGAGGCAACCGGATGGGCGGTCCCGGTGCAGGAAGCGGCAGAGGCCAGGGCTTAGGTGTTGGCATCAATCAAGGCCGTGGAGCAGGCAGAGGCAACCGGATGGGCTGTCCCTTTGCAGGACGTGGTAGAGGCCAAGGTCGTAACTTTGCTCCGTAGAATCAAGTAGGATGCCGCTGATAAACATACGTACATCGATATTAGTTTTACACACTTGCAGCAAGATGGGATTACTCATCTTGCTGCAGGGTATGTTAACAGGACTCCAATTCTATTTCCGCATACCAAAAGTTACAAAACTCAAGTGAGAACCTGAGCGGAGAATTGTTTGTGTGTGCGGTAAAAAACGGTTGTTAAAAAAACTTCTCCTCCCAATCGTACTAACGAATAACTGTTTTGAAAGCGATTGCCCTTATAATACGCAACATCCAACCGTTATGAAAATCTAATTGTTGTGGAAATCATTGCGATGTGGTACAAATAAATTAAGTTAAATAGGGTACAGAATAAAAAACGTGATGTTATTTTGGACTCAATAACTGAGGGTGTTTTCACTGTGGATTCAGATTGGCGGATCACATCATTTAATCGGGCCGATGTATTTTCTGGCGACGACAATGTTGTCAAACCATATCCTGCTGACGTGGCCCGGCGGTGCTTTGGTGATATAGAGCAGTGCCCAGAGGAAATTCAGCTTCAATTCCTCTGTGCTGCGCCATTGAAAGCCCTCAAACGGCACACCTTCGGGGTCGGGATTAAAGCTGTCCCATACCCATTTGCCTTTCGGAAATCCTTTTCCAAGATGACTTACTATCTGGCCGTCCCTGTTCCAGGGCTTACCGTTTATCCATAGTGCCTGTTGGCCATTGCTTTCGGTGACGGGATCGTTCATCTTCATCATCAACTCAACACATATCCATTTTCCCCGCTCGACTTTTAGGCGGGGGTCGTTGATGAAGTCGTGACCCCAGGATTTTTTGTCGGGCGAAGACCTCATATCCATCCAGTATGAATAGAAATCCCATCGCCATTTTCTTCCGAACGGCTCGACTCCGGTGGTAAATCGTTCGCTACCGGCCGGGCGAATTCCGGCACCTCCCTGAGGCCATGAGGTTGGAGGGTTGTAGCCTCCGACGTGGAAAAAATGGTGTATAGGGTAACAGTCGGAGTCAAACTTTACATAAAAGCGAACGTAGAGTTTTTCATAGCCGGGCAAGAGACGCCTGTATAAATGGGCGCCGTTACTTTTTCCGCCGATATGTGTCATTAAAAGTGAATGTTTGCCGGCACTGCCCTTGGGTATATCTGCCGAAAGTGACATAATTTCTATATTCTGAACACTCTCCCAGCGTGATTTCATGGCGTCCAGGGAGCCTCCCTCAAAATTCTCTACAAATATCACATCGGGGTCATTCTCGATGCCTTTATCGCCTATGTATTTAGCCGCCAGGGAACTTTCATCAGCGAAAGCACTATTGACTGTACCAACGAAAAGTAAGAAAACACCTACGTAGAGAATAACGGTCTTCATAAAATAACCTCCGGCTTGAAAAATAAGTTTGCTTTGACTGCTAATTAGCTCGCCGGAACGAAGGGCGAACGAGTCGAAGTACTGGGGAACCAGGATTCGGACCTGGACTAA
>CAZWME010001155.1:0-1729 GCA_964634515.1 uncultured Pirellulales bacterium
TTACGCTGCGCTTCAATATTGTGATTAAGATTCTTCAGCATCGCTTGAAGAATAGCAATTATTTTAAAAGATCCCTCGGCAGAAGAACCGTGTAAGTACACCCGGGGGTAAACTTAAAAACATATCAGGGCAACCACGTGGGATTGCCCCTACTTGTAGTTAAAATATATAGTTACAAGCCTGACTTCATAAAGACTCCAATAGCTCCACATCGGTAAGTGTTCAAAATAATTCTCAAAAAAGCAGCTTGACACAACGGCTACATCGAGCACAATTCCTATCTAAGAATGAATTACTAATTAGGATGATCTATGAAAATCTCTACAGAAGAACTGACTCAAAGGGTAAATCGCTTCAAGAAAGGTCTTAGACAATCTGGTGTGAAGCTGACTCATCAGCGTATAGAGATCTTTCAGGAATTAGCTAAATCCTTAAATCACCCGGATGCGGATATTATCTACAGAAACGTTCGCAAGAGGATTTCCACCATATCACTGGACACAGTGTATCGGACAATCTGGTTGCTGCTTGACCTCGGTTTAATCAGCACTCTCGGACCGTCCTGGGGAAGAACAAGGTTCGACGCAAATATGAAATCTCATCATCACTTCATCTGCTCAGTATGTGGTATGATACAGGACTTCTACAGCAAAGAATTTGATGATCTGAAAGTTCCGCCATCCGTGAAATCCTTTGGTCAAGTGGAAATGACACATGTGGAAGTACGAGGTGTCTGCCTTAAATGCTTCGGCAAGCAGAACACTAAAACAATAACGTCTAACAATAAGGAGACAAAATTATGACTAAGAAACTCACCAACAACGTTGGGGCACCGGTTCCCGACAACCAGAATGTGATGACCGCGGGGCCCCGCGGCCCGCAACTGCTTCAGGATACCTGGTTCCTGGAGAAGCTCGCTCACTTCGACCGTGAGGTGATCCCCGAACGCCGCATGCACGCCAAGGGCTCTGGCGCCTACGGAACCTTTACCGTTACGCATGACATTACCAAGTACACGAAAGCGAAGATTTTCTCCGAGGTTGGCAAGAAGACCGATTTGTTCGCTCGCTTTTCCACGGTGGCTGGTGAGCGTGGGGCAGCCGATGCTGAGCGTGATATCCGCGGTTTTGCAATGAAATTCTATACCGAGGAAGGTAATTGGGATCTGGTAGGCAACAACACGCCGGTATTTTTCCTTCGCGATCCTCTTAAATTTCCCGACCTCAACCATGCTGTAAAGCGAGACCCCAAAACCAACCAACGCAGTGCCCGCAATAACTGGGACTTTTGGACTAATCTACCAGAAGCCCTGCACCAAGTCACTATCACCATGAGCGAACGGGGTATTCCGTACTCTTACCGGCACATGAACGGCTACGGAAGCCACACCTTCAGTCTGATCAACGCTAAGGGCGAGAGGTTCTGGGTAAAGTTCCATTTGAAGACCCAACAGGGGATTAAGTGCCTGACCGATGCCGAGGCCGAGAAGATAATCGGTAAATGCAGGGAAAGCCACCAACGTGACCTCTTCGAGAGTATCGAGAAGGGTGACTTTCCCAAGTGGAACATGAAGATCCAGGTAGTGCCCGAGAAAGAAGCTGCTAACTTCCCGTTCAATCCTTTCGACCTGACCAAGGTATGGCCCCACAAGGACTACCCACTTATCGATGTAGGCGTGTTTGAGTTGAATAAAAATCCGGAGAACTACTTCGCCGAAGTCGAGCAGTCC
>CAZWME010001156.1:0-1727 GCA_964634515.1 uncultured Pirellulales bacterium
ACTGATAGACGTAAAAATCATAATAAAAATGCGGGATGTATGCCCATTCGACCGCATACAAATCATCGATATGACAGACTCCCTTATCATGGCCGTAGTACTTTTTCAAAATCTCGCCGTATAATTCGGTCAGAACATCTCCCGTCAGCGGCTCGCCACGTTCGGCCTTTTCGTGGATACGCAGCTCGAATTCCGCAAACTGGGTCTGGCGGAAAACCGTCCCTTTGATTCCGTCTAAGTAATTCATAAGCAAAGATAAGCGTGTGTCATCATCTTTGATTTCTTCGAGCATCTTATGAATCAGCAGGGCCTCGTTGAAAGTGGAAGCCACTTCTGCGACAAAAATCGAATAGTCGGCTGTCGGATAGGGCTGATTCTTGTTGGAATAATAACTATGCATCGCATGGCCCAGCTCATGGGCCAATGTACTTACATCATCATATTGGCCGTTATAATTCAAAAGGATGTAAGGATGAACATCGTAGGCGCTGCCGTTGGAATAACCGCCCGCGCGTTTACCGGGCGTCGGATAAACATCGATCCACCGATCCTTGATGGCCTTCTCGACGACCCGGCCGTAACTGCTACCCAAAGGTTTTACCGAATCGAGCACAAGCTTTTTTGCTTCATCGAATGTGTATTTCAAATCAAGGCCTTTAACAACCGGAGCATATATGTCCGAATATTTTAACGTCTCTACGCCAAGCATTCGTTTTTTCAGATTTAGATAGCGATGGAGTGAATCAAGATTATTGCTTACATTTTCGATAAGAGCTAAATACACTTCCGTGGGAATATTATTGTCATCCAGCGAACTGTGAAGCGAAGAATCATAGCCGCGTGTACGTGCGTAAAACATGTCCTTCTTCACATTCGCATAAAGCTGCGTACCGAAAGTCCCTTTGAATTTGGTAAATGTGTCCCAGAATGCCTGAAATACTGCTTCGCGGTCATCTCGATTGGGCGAGGCCCGATGCTGGGCATATCCGGCCTTGGTCAGTTTAGCCGTTGTGCCGTCACTTAATGTAATCTCAGGATAAGGCAGTTCCGCATTGCTGAATACCGAAAAAATTGAGGCCGGCCCGCCGGCCAACAAGCTCGCTTCTGCAAGTATCTTTTCTTCTTTATCAGATAACGTGTGAGCTTTCGTCCGCTGTATGTCATATAAAGGCATCTTATAGATTTTCAACCCGCGATTCTGTTTAATAAACTCATCGATTGTATCCTTATCCATTTGGGCAATTTCCGGCCTGATAAACGCGGCCTTCGAACCGTAATCAGTGCTAAGCTGCTGGATTTCCTGCTTCATCGCCAGATACTTTGAATTGCCAACGTCCTCATCGGATTTCATATTAGCATAACTGTACAGACGTCCGAATTCTTTCGATACACCGCTGCTAAACTTCAGGCAAGTCAACAACTCGGATGCAGAATTTGCTAATTTGCCTTTGTACCCGCTCACTTGGTCAAACTGAGCAACGAGTTCCTGCTTGGCCGTATTCCATGCCTCGTCCGAAGAGTAAAGGTCTTCCAGATTCCATTTGTATTTATCTGAAATTTCCGCTCTTTCACGAGTTTGAGCTAAACCCTGAGTTTGAGAAAAGGTAATGATTGTAATCAATAAAATAATGACATTCAGAGCTTTGTTCATAATTGTCTCCCCGTTGACTCAATTTCATTAAACATCTTTACTGTTCTTAGCTGCTAAACCAGACAACATATTTTAA
>CAZWME010001157.1:0-1727 GCA_964634515.1 uncultured Pirellulales bacterium
GCCGAAAACCGAAGTCATACTCGAGGCGAACTCGTCTGCGCAGGTACCGCTTGCCTATAGAGTACCATCGAAGGGTACACAGTGGAAGTGTTATGTCCGGGCATCTGTTGTCGATGAAACCGGATTTTCAACATGGTCCTCGGTTACTCTGCACAGTGGAACCGCTCCGGCGCAGTCGCCCGTAAAAGTGCCTATAAAGCTTGAACCATACCGACACGAAAATGAGCAGTTCGGATATCTACCTGAGTACCCTCTTGACAACCAGGTCTATTTCGATATGGAAAACCGGCCTTTTATTATTTCAAACGATGGTGTGTTTTTCCTGCGCGATAATTCCTGGATTAAAACCACCACTGCGCATCGTGCCAATACTAACGGGATCATCCCAATCAGGCCGGTCGGTAGTAAAATTGCCTTCGACCGGGATAACGATGTTTATTTATTGGGACGGAACAATGGCTCGACCGTCCTTTTCCGTTCCGGTGATCATGGTGTGACTTTTACTGCTTGGCCTGTTCCGGGGTCGGGCAATTTCGATGTCGAGCAGTTTTCCGGGCACAATGTGATAAGCGGGCCACCCCCTCTGGCGCGTTTCCATGAGACGGCGAGAGACCCGAAATTAATATGGCGCCGCATTAATGCCCTTGACCTGATACTGCCGGCCAAGAAACCTGACGGCTCAATCGTAATGGGTGATCCCATAGCTGTTTCGAAAAAGTGCATCGGCCTTTCCACTCATTCGGGAATACCCTCGGCAATCGTATCGCGGGGAGATAAGGTCCATATTGCATGGGGTGAAGCGACACCTCCCCAGGAGAAAGCACCGGGGGTACCTACTTACGTGGCAACATATAACCGCTCAACGGGAGAGCTTGGTTCGCCTGCACTTGTCGGGTATGGCCCCCCGGCGAATGATGTACATAATTCGCCGTGTATAACCATGGACAGTAAAGGCTATCTCCACGTGCTGATCGGCACTCACGGCCGCACCTTCAAGTATGTTCGGTCAGTGTCGCCCAACAATGCAGGCGGAGGCTGGACAGAAGCCGAAGATGTCAGAGCCGGTCTTCGCCAAACCTATGTCGGCATGGTCTGCGGCCCTGATGACGCTCTGCATCTGGTTTTTAGGTTGTGGCTGACCGACAACAAGTATTACCCCGCGAGTCATTATGCTAACCTGGCGTACATGAGTAAGCAGCCGGGAAAGAAATGGTCCGATGCCTTGCCCCTTGTTGTCGCCCCGTTCTCAGAGTACAGTATTTTCTACCATCGGCTTACCATCGACAGGAAGGGCGCATTATTCCTTTCTTACGACTATTGGTCAACGTTTTGGTTCTATCGTACTGATCATCGTGGGAACCGCCGATCGCTTTTGATGTCGCCGGACAGCGGTAAAACCTGGAAACTCACGCCGTCAATCGAATTCCTGCAATAAAAACGGCTTTAACAAATAAAGAAATTCTTGCTAAATATAAAAATTCTGTATTATCAGCGAGTTATAGAAAATATGAAATTTGTAAATATTTTCAATGTCTGTTACAATCTTCTGCGCAATATTTGAACATTCTTCGCCATATCTTACAAGCAAGAGATATACAAATGTTGTTCCTTTTGTGCACCATGCGGTAGAGCAATTACCAGATGGTTGTTGGTTGTAATCTTTACTACAGAGCTGTTTGTAAAGCCAAATACCGGGCGGCTGAAAAGTTTCATTTTTCAACAGAGTC
>CAZWME010001158.1:0-1727 GCA_964634515.1 uncultured Pirellulales bacterium
GGTGAAACCATCCTTAGGAACGCTGCCAGTGAGCCGCACGTTCAGGAATTATGCCAATTTCTTAACATCCTGGGTGCGAAAATTACGAATATCGGCTCAAACTCGTTGCATATAACAGGCGTAGAGAGATTACATGGCGGCGAATTCACTATTGGACCCGATTATCTGGAGGTTGTGAGCTTTATTGGTGCTGCAGTTGTGACTGGCGGTTCCATTCGTATTAAGAATGCCGGTGTCGAACACCTGGACATGATTCATCTGACCATGAACCGACTGGGAGTCCACTGGGAGACAGCGGGTGATGATGTCATTGTGACAAATAATCAACTTCTTGAAATTCAACCGGATTTGGGAAATGCCATACCAATGATCTCTGTGATGCCCTGGCCTGCCTTCCCTACCGACCTCATGAGCATCGCGATTGTCATCGCGACACAATCCAAGGGAAGTATCCTTTTCCATGATTGGATGTATCCATCTCGCATGTATTTTACGGATAAATTAGTTGGGATGGGCGCGCAAATCGTGCTTTGCGACCCGCATCGCTGCATCGTTCAGGGTCCAACCCCGTTGAACGGTGAATACCTTGATAGTCCTGATATTCGGGCAGGCATGGCGATGGTCTTAGCGGCTCTCTCAGCGAAAGGCAAGAGTATTATCCGTAACGTCAGCCAGATTGATCGGGGTTATCAGCAAATTGATCTTAAACTGCGTCAATTAGGTGCGGATATTACCCGGCAATAAACCAAATCGGAGTATTAAACCAAAAAAGGCGCTTTCTCGAGCGCCTCTTTTTTATAAGACCAGTGCTTATTAATTGTCTTTTTCGTGGTCCTGAACAACGTCCATAAATTGACCAATAATATCACGAAGCATCGGTTCCGGAAGCGCACCGACCTGTCGGTTAACGACCTTACCATCATAGATTAATAACATCGTAGGAATGCCTTGCACGCCATATTTTATCGCCCACTCTGGATTTTCGTCTGTATTCACTTTTGCTACAATAATTTTTCCATCATATTCTTTAGCGATCTTTTCCAGAACTGGCGCGACCATTTTGCATGGACCACACCATGGTGCCCAAAAATCCACGACAACTGGAAGTGATGATTTCAAAACTGTTTTTTCGAATGCCGCATCTGTAACTTGAATGGGTTCGTTTGCCATATATATCTCCTCAAAATATTCAATTGATATTCGCAGTATATCATTAGTGTTGCCCAGTAATGTAAAAATTATGTAAATATCTCGACTACTACTATATTATTTATATTAATCATTTAATAAGGTTTCAATGTTTGAAGAAGGAATCGAAGTTTGATAACTAAGGGTGGACCGAGAAGTAATAATCCAATGATGACAGCAGAAAGTGCTGCAATCATGACAGCCGCTGCACCGACATCTTTACCAACCTTTGCAAGTGGATGTAGGTTTGGACTGGCAAGATCAACTACAATTTCCAAAGCGGTATTGAGAAATTCCGCAGTCCACACCATCGCAATAGTCAGGATCAACACACCCCAATCTCGCATCTCGATTCTTAACCAAAGTGAAAACAATATCACCATCACTGTTGCAATCGCATGGATCCACGCATTTTTCTGTGTACGTATCACGTGCCACCAGCCAACAATGGCGTTCTTGAAACTTGTCAATCTTGATCGAATGAATCTATTTTTCACGCACACTCCCTACAAAAAGACATACGCCATTCCTGATGACCG
>CAZWME010001159.1:0-1724 GCA_964634515.1 uncultured Pirellulales bacterium
TTCTTTTGCGTTTTGTGTACCAAAGGGTAAGCCCACGGGGATGAACCTAATCAGGTCTACTCCAAGTTCGCGGGCTATTCTCTTTGCATCGTCAATTTGGTGGATGTTGTGCTTCATCACAATATACTGCCATTCAATGAAGGGCTTTTTGGTATTTAGAGTGCATCTGGCCTTTATAATGTTCTTGATGTTCTCAAAAACGATATCAATGTTTCCGCCGATACGATAATGGCTGTATGTATCCTGAGTAATGCCGTCCAGCGAGACGACGAGATACTCAAGGCTGGATTTGACCAGTGCCTCGACATCCAGGTCGGGAAAGTTTAGATTCGTGCTTAGATTCATGCCGATATTCTTTTGCTGGCAGTACGCGATCATTTTGAAAATATCGGGATTTAGGAACGGTTCTCCCCAGTTGTGCAGTGCTACTTCATAAACGTAGGGGTAAAGCCTATCGATAATCTTAACGAAGAGGTCGAACTTTAGCAGTTGTCTGTTCATACCCTTTTCTTTAGTGCCGGTGGGGCATAGCGGGCATCTGAGGTTACAGATGTTGCCTGTGTCGATGATGAGAAAGTAGGGGTAGCCGAGGATTTTGGTCCGGTGCAGTCTGTACTGCAGTTCTATCGCCGCCAGGTTTATAAGCTTTTTGGGGGTGCTATGGAGGAGTAAATTCAAGGCGTGACGTTTAAGCCGGGTGTACTGCGGCGTTTTCTTTAATTTTTTTTCAATATTGCGATTGACAGTTTTCATATCCGAGTTCCTTGAACAGGTTCACTTATCTTATGATGTGATGAGTGACTTGAATTATAGCCGCTAACGCTTCGGCTTTTTAAAAAACCAGAAGTTTTTGGATTTTCTTTTGACAATTTGCCTGTTTCTGGTACTATTTCCCCTGTATTGATCGAAACTGAATTGGAAAGGACTGGTATATTATGAAATCCTTAAACATGTGTCGTTTTCTTATGAAATCTTTAAGCATGTGTCATTTTCGGTGGATGATAGCACTGTTTCTGCCGTTATGTCTGGCTCAAACCTGCCAACCTACCAATGCATCGAAAGGCAAGGACCCAAACCTTTTCGGTATTTACGTTAGCACACTTGACGGCAAGAACATGAAACCTATTACTAACGACTCTTATCGCGAATTGAACCATGCTCGCGTCTCACCGGATCATAAATGGGTCACGTTTACTCGTTTTAACAAGCGCGGGAAAGATGGTCTTGCAAGGGAAACAGGACCCGAAAGTTTTCTAAGAACGGAGATTATGCGTATACGCATGGACGGCACGGGCCTGGAGAGCCTCAACAGAGAACAAAGAGGAATTCTTGTCGCTAACAGCTACTGGACTCCTGATGGTAAAGGGCTAATCTATATGTTCAATAATTTGCTAAAGAAAGAAGCTCAGATAAGCCGTATTGATATAGCTACCCGGAAGATAAGCAGGGTGCCTACACCTGCAGGCCTCTTAGCCTCGGATCCTCACGCCGTAGGTAAGCAGATTGTTTTCCCTGTTGTTAGTCGCGAAGGTAAACCCAGCAGCATCTGGATAATGAATCTGGACGGGACGAATGCTCGACAGTTGACTAATCCCCGCTTTTCCGAAGCTGCTTTGAAAATGAAACCACCGCCAGGCGATTCAGATTGTAAACTCTCACCTGATGGAACCAAGGTAGCCTTGATGCGTCACAACAGAGGGGATGACTGGCATATTATTATCGTG
>CAZWME010001160.1:0-1723 GCA_964634515.1 uncultured Pirellulales bacterium
GGCTTTGCTGAATTTCTTTAGAATCTCTTTTATTTTATCTTCTCTTAGCTTCCTTAATTCCTCCGTAAGATCCCTTTCTCGCAGCATAAATTCGATATAGTACTTACTTTCACCTTCACCCATGGGTATGCTTATTTTTCCGACATAACCTTCACCAGAACCTCCAGTACTTTTGGATTCTTCAGGAGCAGACTCTTTTTTTAGGGGCCGCCTCGGTCCTTCTATCTTTATTTCATTACTACCACCAATATTAATATACACCACTCCATCTACAGAATTTACTATATTTCGCAAAGCCTTCCCGAGTTGCATATTTTGCATATCAACAACTATTCTCTCTTCCAACCACATAGGATCTTTCTTGCGTATTACAAGTTCCATACCGGCCCACATGGCAAGCCTTTGGACTATCACATCTGCACTTTCGTTACAAGAGATGTCAATTATCTGATTAATTTTAGCTTCTCTGAACTCGTTATCTCTGACAAGGTTTATACACGGAATCTGATTAGGACTATCCATCCCCGAAATGTACCAGCATGGCGTCTTTGTGTAATCACCTGCTTGCTTTAACAAAACATCTAATGTCACAGACAAGCCCCTTTGTCTGTTGAGAATCTCTTGTATATTTCCCAATACAATACTTGGTAAAAAGGAAATTTCTCCAAATGATCCTTCCAGCAGTTTCGTAAACGTTTCTGTTGAGAGTACTTCTCCCGATGCTTTTATTCTAAGTGAATAGATTTTCTTTAGCAGTTCAAGCTGCGCTATGGTTGGCCTGCCAAGAATATGCCCTAATTCCTTTCGCGGATATATCGTAATTTCCTCATTACCTACTGCATAGCGCATGAAAAATGCGTTCAGCATCTCTGTTAAACAGTCTGCCAGTGATCCTTTAAGCGATGCCGACAATCTTGTGGCCTCACCCTGGGGCAGTTTCCATTGTGCCTCGTCGGATAAAACAATTTTCTCTCCAAGCTCTGCTCTGATGTTGTCCAAGGCTTCGGTGATTGTAACATCTTTAAAATCAAATTCCGCTTTCTGCCTGCTAAGCATGGCCAGCAATTCTTGCCTGTCAGCCCGTGCAAAGCCGGTCCCGATACCAATTATTAAGACAGCAACAATCACATTTTTTAGACTAATCGCCTTCATTTTTTGTCTCCTTTATTTTGAAAGGTTTCATTTACATTAAACATGCAAAGTCATTTTCGTCTCTGCTTTGCCCATTATCCGCTACTTTCGGTTCACTTGAACGAATGATAATCCAGGACGGCCGGTCTTTTCCCTGATTATCCTGTTCGTTGGAATCAAGTATTTTGACTTTAGCTGAGCCTTGACTGACAACAAATGTTCCTACTGCTTTTGGGCCGTTCTTAAATCGCACCGTCGTCAGCATATCAGTTTTTATAATTACGGCGATAAACACAACTGCCGCGGCAGCAACAATTCCGGCAGCTATCTTAAATACACGCCTGTATTTAATTGTTGAGGTTTTACTATGGTCGGCCTGGTTCAGCTCTTTCGATATTGATGTCTGTAATCGGTCCCAGTTAACGCCGGCCAACTGTTCGGTCTCATTTTGCCTGAGCAGCAGGTCTATTTGTTCTTTTTCCTTTTTCATTCCAGATACTCTTTCAGTAATACCTTAAGCTTCTGTCTTGCCTTGAATACATGCCACTTTACTGCCTCAGCAGAACAGCCCATAATCTCGGCGACTTCATCT
>CAZWME010001161.1:0-1709 GCA_964634515.1 uncultured Pirellulales bacterium
CAATCTGATCAACAACGAATTCAACAAAACTTAAATCTGAGGCCATTCTATTTCCTGTTCATTGTTTTATGTAAAACATTATGTGATTAACGGACTGGTGATAATACGCCAAAAACGATTTATAAATTATCATCGACCAGAAACGCGGACGCGTTTTTGATCGTGTTGATTGCCGTGTTGGGCAACCGCTATGATATAAGCGCAAACCGAATTATACAAATAGTATAATCATACATTTATACATAATACTATAATCAAACTGGGCACTAGTAGTCCGATTCCTTGTTATTATATCAATGGAACATGTTCTATGGTGCGATAGTAATTTCATCTAATTTGTATTTCCATCTGAATACAACTGGCATTTCATTAATTTCTTTAAAGTATTGTTCAAAGCGTTCTTTTAGTTCTATTATCGAGTTTACTCTTAAGCCCCTTAAAAAGGTGCGAGCTATCTTACTGAAAAAGGTCTCTATGATATTTAACCAGGACCCATGTGTTGGCGTAAAAATAAATTCAAATCGATTGGGTACGGTTTTCAAATATTTTTGCGTCTCCTTTGAAATATGAGTTGAGTGATTATCCAAAATCATCTTGATTTTAACATCCTTTGGGTAAAGAGAATCTAAATATCTTAAATGATCAATAAATTCTATACTGCGATGTCTGTCTCTTACTTGACCATGAACTTGTCCATTCAAAAGATCAATAGATGCTAATAAAGAAACCGTTCCAAGTCGTTTGTATTCATAGTCCCTATTGATGGAAGGATATTTTCCTGGAACCGGCGGTAAATCGGGAGCTTTATTCTTGAGAGCTTGAATACCTGGTTTTTCATCATAGGACAGAATCGCAATGGTCGGTTCTTCTTGCCCTTTTGAACAAGATTTCAACAACTCAACTTCTTTATAAACATGCAATATCTGCATCATTTTTGTCTCAAATTGAGGATCTCGGCGTTCTAAGTAGTATGCAATTTTATGAGGACGAATGCAGGCTTTTGACAGAATCTTTGATACCGTCCCTCTTGATAATTTTGATAATGACGGATGTCCTGCTTCCTGACAGTGCTCACGGATATGCTTGGCTAAAGTCGTTGTTGTCCATGTCTCCAAGGAATATCCTAAGTCTTTGGGCTTATGGCATGCAACCGATAACACCCAAGCTTTTGCATCAGCGGTTATTTTAGGGGGCTTGCCTCTACGAGGCAGATCATTTAATGCTGAAATCGCTCCAACTTGTAGTGCTTTGTTAATAATACGTTCAACTTTTGGTCGATTTGTGTTTAACTCTCTTGCGATGCTTGAAACAGTTTCACCCTCATAAAAAAGAAGTAATATTTTTGATCTTTCAATACGAGAAAGACTTTCTGTGCGTGAATGACTAATCTTTTTTAACTCTTCCAACTCTTTATCTGAGAGTCGGATCTTTGGACGTTTGCTAACGAAAGGCATTGTAGTTCCTCCTTCATTAAAACTTTGAAGTCGGAACTGAATATACAAAAAAGAAATATTATTTGCAATGATAATTTGGAATCAATATACTAGAAAAAAAATAGCCATTTTGATCTGTCCCGTTTTTCAAGGTTATATTGTTGAACTGGAAGTGTTGATAACGCACAATTCGAAGAATGAGCTACAATTCTCAATCGTATTAAAAGCGACTTAAGTGATAGCCGGATTATTCATCGGTTCCTGAAAAAGGAAAAA
>CAZWME010001162.1:0-789 GCA_964634515.1 uncultured Pirellulales bacterium
TAATAAGCGGAAGATGGTTCGTTCAGAATTTATTAAAAGGATATTTTATCGTGGACGACAGTGAAACAGCTCACAAAAGAGGTCGAAAACTGAAATTTTCTCATATACTGATTATGCTGCTGCTTATCGCGGTTTGTGTCTTTGTAGTGTTTCGATTGAGCGTGAGGTCGAAACTGCGAGCCAGGATCGAGGCCATCCGGGCTGCCGGCTATCCTGTAACTCTGGCCGAGCTGAACGAGTCGTACACGATACCCGAAGGTGCTGAGAATGCCGCCGATACGCTCATAGATGCCTTTCTGAGCTATTACGAATTGAATCCCCAAATTGGATCTTTGCCTGTAGTTGGTAAAGGGAAGCTTCCTGCTCGCACAGAGCCATTAGCTGAAGAAACTAAAGGGCTTGTTGCTCAACATCTCGCCGACAATCAGCAGGCCCTTGAACTACTGCACAAAGCCGCTCCAATAGAGCACTGTCGTTATCCTGTGGATTTCAGTTTTAGCCCTGCATTTCCGATGTACCATATTACCGATTTACGCAAGGGTGCTATGCTGCTAAAACTGGAGGCGGTTTTGCATGCTGAGAATGGCAACGCCGAGTTGGCAGCTCGTTCTGTAACGTCCACTTTTGGTATTGCACGTTCTCTTGCGGAAGAACCATTGCTCATCTCTCAAATTGTTTGCACTGCCTGCCAAGCGGTTGCTATATCGAGTCTCGAACGTGTCATCAATAGAACTGAATTTACAGATGAGCAATTGGTAAAGCTCACTCAGACTGTTTCCAATGCTGAGG
>CAZWME010001162.1:799-1707 GCA_964634515.1 uncultured Pirellulales bacterium
GAGGACATTTCAGTTATGTCACGCGCATTCGCCGGTGAACGATGCAGGGGAATCCATGTTTTCAAGAATCCCACGGTTTTAACTCAAGAACTTTTTGGCAAAAAGATGTTACCTGCTCCTATCCTTGAACTCTACAAGGCCCTGGGCCTGGCTGACAGGGATGCAATTGTTTATCTCGACCTTATGAACGACTATATAGAAACTACGCAGCTTCCTCTACATCAGCGTCAAAAGGCAGCCGAAACTATTGAGGCCAAACTTAAAGCAACATCGAAAATCCATATATTGCTGCATGACTTTATGCCGGCATTTTCGAGGTTTATTACTATAAACATAAGGGGCATAGCTCAGCTTCGCGCTGCGCGGGTTGGGCTTGCAATCCAGCGTTATCGACTGGCCACCGGTGATATTCCGGATACTCTGGCAGACCTTGTGCCAACGTACCTCGAGACCATCCCTAAGGACCCTTTTGACGGGAGCGAGTTACGATACAGAAAACTCGAATCAGGCTTTGTGGTTTACAGTGTCGGTGAGGATAAAAGAGACGATGGCGGTCAAGAAAGACTGCCGTTCGGCGAAAGAAAAAAGGGGGCCTCCAACTGGGATATAACCTTTATAGTCGAGCGGTAATTTGCTTCCACAGTTTGCCCCGTATTTGTAAGTTGTAAATACCCGGAAAAATAAATTGTGGGTTTGTCGGAGATGGTTATAATATGGTAATCATTGTGAGTGCCGGAAAATCATGGATTTTAAGAAAATTCTTCAAATAAACTGTAACATTTTAGGGATTTATGCGTCATATTTAGTAATGGGAGCTTTTATTCCAGAGAACGCGGGTAATGAATCCTGCGTATAAGTTTAATAATAATGGTATAGCTCATAGAGGAAGGGGCTGTATATGCTGAAAG
>CAZWME010001163.1:0-1706 GCA_964634515.1 uncultured Pirellulales bacterium
TTCTGTTAATCTTAAAGCGCCTTTTTTGTGTTCTCAACAGGCAGGCAGATTGATGCGTGCTAAAAAAGCCGGTGGAAAGATTATTAATATCAGCTCCGTTCATGCCTACGATGCCCGGCGAAACTACGCCCACTACAGCTCTGCAAAAGGCGCCCTTGAAACACTGACAAAGTCTCTTGCCCTTGAATTGGCAGAGTTTAATATTCAGGTTAATTCCATCGTGGCCGGAGCTATCGCCACCGAACTGACTCCGACGGACAGACAAGAAAAGTTTCTGATATCAATACCGGCCGGCAGAATCGGCACTACGGAAGAAATAGCCCACCTGGTTACCTTTTTGAGTTCGAACAAGTGCGACTATCTGACGGGGGCCAGCATCACCGTCGATGGCGGGCTGACATTAGGATTCTGCGCAAGCCGTCCCGATTTATGAAAAACCATTCAAGATATATCTGATATTTTGTTTACAATGAGGCTCAGCTAAGCTTGTATATACAAAGTTATATGAGAAATCCCAGATAGATGAAATTGAACATTAGATGACACTGGAGGCATTATGAACAAATCAAGATTCTTAACCGCCATACTTGCCAGCATTTTGTTAATTATGCCGCTGGCTTGTAGAAACACAACCGGCGAAGGTGAAAGTGAAGGCCGAGGCGAGGGGGAAGAATCGGGCGTGCGCATCGCAATCGATGAAACCTATGATGCGGTCAGGAGAGGTGTTCGGCTGATTTTGACCTACGATAGCACATCTTCGGCTTTTGTCGGAACTGTCGAAAATGTCATTGATGAAACAGTATCGGCCGTGCGGGTTGAGGTGCACCTTTCCAATGGAATGGAGTTGGGACCTACAGAGCGAAACGACCTCGCAGCCGGCGAGAAAATAGCAGTCAAGCTATCGGCTGAAGGTCAAGACTTCGACTGGTGGAAGGCCCATGCAGAAGCCGGAGAAGGTGAAGAGCACAGTGGTGAGCACGAAGGTGAGCACGGAGGAGAACATGGAGGTGAGCGAGAGGGTAAACATAATTGACAAAAGCCGGATATATATGAGTACGTCTGATTGACATTCTGCGCGTCTTTCGGAACTGAGATATCAATTTGCAGGTGACACGGCCAAGGGCTGAGTCCTAAAATGTCAGAATTCTTCGAAAAATCATCTCTTTCAGGAACTGAAAAATAACCTAAACCTGAAAAAAATAGAATTGATTTGTAACCTTTTTTGAACTTTCCCTTAAGTATTAAGTGTGCAGAAGATAATACTTCGGATTTACCAGAGATACGACGGTAAAGCAGTCACAAAATGAAAAGTGTGTCCAGTAAAATTGGTCGTGACATAGATTCAAGATGAACTTTTTTATAAAGGAGAAATGAAATGGAGCATAGAGACTTGTTTGACAGAGTTGGCCGAACGTCAATCGTTTTGGTAATGTTTGTAAGTGTGGTGCTCGGTATGAGCGCTAGGGTCAGCGGGGAGACAAGTAAATTTACGGTGAAACTGCAAATAGATAAGCCGTATTGTTTGTTGAATTTCATGGAGACACTCAAGACGAGAGGGTATTACGGTCCGACGCTTTATGAGCATTACAAAAAGAGCAAGTACAATGAGGATGAGGAGCTGGCCAAGCTGGTTCAGCAATATTCGAGCGTGAAAACCACATACAGGTATAACTTCGATGAGTATCCCAAGTACAGGTATATGGTCA
>CAZWME010001164.1:0-1703 GCA_964634515.1 uncultured Pirellulales bacterium
TCGACGTTAACACTTTTGATATAACCGTCGAAGGATGCACAGACTACCTGCTGATAGGTGGCCTCAAGGGCAAAAGGTGCTTCGGCCCGAAACTGTCCCCTTGCAAATATCAAAAACATTACAAAGGCGGATATCAATATCGCCAAAATTTTCGTCCATGTATATCTTGGCCCTATCAGCAAAGCCAGCCCGCTGCGGACTTTGCCGATGACCTTGCCGCCAATCCAGCGGTCATGCTCATACAATTCCCATAATCTGGCTGTGCATAATTCACAGGCTAATCGAATTACCTCGATTTCTTCCAGAGTAAATGGCCTGCCCGATTCTCGCTCGAGACTCAGAACTGCACGAACTTCCCCGTCCCACCGAAAAGGAACACTTAAAACCGCCAGAGGACCATGATTTTTGGACAATTCACCTGCTGCCCGGCTGATATAAGTGGCCTCCTGCGAAGCAGGGTATAAAACCTCGCAGTCCTGATCAAGGCATTCCTCCATCGCAGACTCTATGTCCTGAACGACTTTCATCTTTCGACTAAAATGTTCCGTGTGGCTGATGGCTTTTATTTTAACATATCTCCCTTTGAGAAAACCGATACTCACACGTTCGCACTGCCACTGAGAAGCTGCCTCGTTGCAGAGAGCCATCGCGGCACTGATAAATCGCTTTTGCCGATTAATAGCTGAAAGCGTTTCCATCGCTTTTTGCAGCCTGCTCAGGCCTGCCTGTTTGTTCTGGACTATCAGCCGTTTCTCAAAATTACCAATCAGTCCGGCTGTAAGTTCCAATTGCCCCCGGCTTGCCTCGAGAGCGTTATTGTCACCGGCCCTGACTACGAAAGCTCCCATAGCCTGTCCTATATCAGACATTTTAAGCGGGACCAGAACGGCATAATACTGGATTGTTTTGTTGTCTATCTCCTCCTGGAGCCGCAAGGCTTTGACGATGACCGTATCTGTCGAAGCAGCCCGCCGAATAAGTTCAGCCGATTGATTCAGCCATAAAGGCGGGGCCTGCTTTTCTTTCAGGGCCGGATATATAGCCAGCACATCAACGCCGTTCTGCTGGTTGTTTCGTAAAATCGCACCACTATCCGCCCGGCTTAACAGGCACTGTACCGAAAGCAGATTCGTTAAGAATTGTCCCGAGGAGCCGTCAAACTGCTCAAGCTGCTTGATAAGCTCCGCGGCGGTTGCTTTGCCGATTCGCATTAACTGGCGATGATTCTGATGATTATCCATTAATTGTTTCTTATTATGCAGACAAGTTTTATGTCATTGACGATTCTCCGCAAGGAGTCCCAAGGACAATAATCAAAAACTATTAACATTGCAAGCATTATATGTTATTATATTAATATGTTCAAAGAGTTGTATGAACGATTTTTAAAAGAACGTACTTCCCTCAAAGAGTAGCCTTTCTGATTCTCATCCGGCCGCAGACTGGTGCATTGTCATCCTCGCACGTCCTTAACGGGGATCCAGCCCCAATATAAAATAGTAAATAATCAATCGAAATGTGGTTGCCCCCGGGTGTACTTACACAACTCTTCTGCCGCACGAAGGGCCTTCTTAACTCAAAACTTAACACTCAAAACTCAAAACTAATCTCGGGCTTACTTGCTTTTCTGTCGGGATATTTCATTTTTTGATGTTGCTACTTAAAACTATCTACCGCGTACCTCAGCGGTTTGAAAGTGGGCA
>CAZWME010001165.1:0-1702 GCA_964634515.1 uncultured Pirellulales bacterium
GCGCAGACTATAAAGATATTTTGGTTTGATGAAAATTGAGATTTAGGATATTGTGAAACCTAAAGGATGATTGCTTACATTAAAAGGGCCAAGTTCGTTGTCCATCAGGTTTTTTCCCTGAAATTCCACGCCACAACTTAGCGGCAATCTTATGACGAGAGCAAAAAATCAAAACATATAGCGGATGACCTTTAAATGATATTCGCTCGTATTCAAACTCTGTATACCCCAACTCTTTTTTGAGTTGCTCTACATATAAATTTCGCAAAACTTCTGCACGGCACTGGGCAGGGGCTTCGTTTAACACAGAACGCCAATTGGTACCTGGACCCAAACAACGATCGAGATTTGAATCTTGGTTATCAAGATAGCTATGTTCCCAATTTCTTAGAGCATCAAGATGATCAGGAAAAAAGATTATGAGATCTGCTCGTATATTTGATAATACGTTTAAGGTTTCATAGGCGAGATGCAGTCCATATGGATCAAGAAAAGCAAGTGATAAGGTTCCCTGCGGTATCTCTTTGACAATCTCATGAATCTTTTTATTTGCATCGCCGTAAAGAACTTGTGAATTTGGTTTAATATCATTGACACGAGATTTGAGAGTATTATACGTGCGCTTATTTTTTTCACACAGATGTAATCTATCAAATGGGTGAGGAGCTTTTGCAGCTATCATGGGCGAACCCCAATCAAGCTTTTGAGAGGTCTCCAATTGCTCAATTCCTGCACCTGCAAAAAGGTCGATGTAGTGTAAGCCCTGCCATTTTTTATTTTTCATAGATATGGTGAAAGCATCAATATACCGCATAAGGAAGTAGTGTTTATCACGTGACCAGTCTCCCACAATCGGAATGTATAAACCATCAACTTTAGGTGATGGTAAGTTAAACATAGGTCAGTTCCTGTGATTTCGAAGTATGTGGCTTCTGGTTCCACATGCGACCGTCCAGTATTCGTCCTGTTTTTTTCTTGTTTACACCACCCCATTGTTTGAAGAAGAACGGCACGTCAGCATTAAGACATTGGTCGCGGATGTCAATAGCCCATTGTGGTTCCATCGGACGTGCTCCTGGACCGGATTCACCGCCAACGATTACCCAATCAATGCCATTGAGATCAATATTAGGGATTGAACCCAAAAGCGGCTCAAAAGAAATAAATTTTGTCGCAGCGTTAGTTTTCCTAAGGTTTTCTATGCGAAAGCTGCAATCGGCATTTTCAACAGTAACTCCCATCCAAACGTTCCGGGGCCAAGTAAGTTTGGAGCTTAGCTCCAGCAAACGGTCAGAACGTTTCGTTAATACCTGAAATCGGTGATGAGATGCTCGGTGCATAACATCAAAAACCTTTGAGATGAAACCAAAGGGAACATCCTTATGAAAAAGATCGCTCATGGAATTAACAAAAATCGTACGGTGCTTCTTCCAGCGTAGAGGTATTTCAAGGGCATGTGGATGAAGTGTAACCTTGAAACCATTGGCGTAATTGGGACTGCCGGCAGCTTTCAATCGTAAAGCCATACGTTCCGCATAGCAATTCTTACAACCTGGACTGATTTTCGTACAACCGGTAACAGGATTCCAAGTGGATTCAGTCCATTCAATTTTAGAGTTCTGAGCCATTTCACCTCGCTATTAAACTCATAATTTAAGAAAGATAACATCTAAAGAAGAAAAATCAAGAGATTTACCAGGTC
>CAZWME010001166.1:0-1700 GCA_964634515.1 uncultured Pirellulales bacterium
AACTCGCTCATTGGCCACAGCGAGAAGGGTCTCAAATCTATTCCAATATTGATTAGCGTTTTTCTGTTGCTCTTTCAGGTCTTTCTGCTGCATCGAAGGCTCTATTATCACATCTGCGTCGCATACGATGACCTGCTCAGCTCCGATTGGGGGGTATTTATGTAATGTCGGGCCAATAGCGTTTTCGCCGCCGGCCAATTCAATCATTTCATTCACAAACGTATCGCGTCCGGCCACTCGTAATGGCTCTCTCTGGACGACCCAGAGCACCCTGATTTTATCCTCCGTGCCTACCAAAGCCGAGAGCTTGTCCAAATTGTCCCTGATGTTAGTTACCAGTTCATTAGCCTTGAGCTTATTACCGGTGGCTTCACCAATTGTCTCAATGGCCTCAAAAAGATCATTTACCTTTTCAATGTTTACTGTCAGGCAGTTATAGTTGATACGTTTGAGTCGCTCTGCGAGGTTTTTCTGCTGCTCGAATGCAAGTGTAACTATCAGGTTGGGCCTGGCTGCTATTATTGCTTCGATGTTCGGCTGCCAGAATGTACCGGCCTTTGGCTTTTTTGCCGCCGCTGGTGGATAATCACTATCAAGTGTTACTCGCACAATTTCCTTTTCCAGCCCCAGTGCGAAAAGGATTTCCGTTAGATTCGGGGCTAAAGATACAATTCTGTCGGCCCTCGTCGGCAGGGCGGTATCATCACAGTCCTGCCTCTGCCGGAGATCGAATATGGCAAGCCCTGCGGCTGTCCAGCACGTGATTATCAATAACAGCCACCACCACTTATTCATCAGGTCCTCTTGAACTGTTTTTCCAAATCACTTATCGAAAATTTTATCGTGGTGGGCCTGCCATGTGGACAGCGGCTTGCGGACTCGGCGTTTACTTTATCCCGTAGAAGTTGCTCTATTTCGCTGTCCGTTAGTCTTTGGCCAGCCTTGATTGCCGCCTTGCATGCTGCCATATTCAAAACCTCATCGAGCAGCTTTTCGCCGTCAAGGTTTAGGTCCTTCCGGCCGAGCAGGTCGATTAAATCCTGGACAAAATCAAGTGGATCGGCCTTGGTCAATAAAGTCGGAAAGGCCTGGATGGCCATGGCCCTGGGACCGAACGGTACAACCTCAATTCCTAATTTTTCAAGCAGTGCGGCATTAGTGTTAAGCAAATCAGCGTCAGAGGGGGTAACATCGAAGCTTTCGGGTATCAGCAGTTTCTGAGATTCGAGTTTGCTTTTTCGTATTCGCTTACACAAATCTTCGTATATTATCCGCTCATGCAGCGCATGCTGGTCGATAATTACGAATCCCTCATCGGTCTGCACGACGATAAAGCTGTCGTGTATTTGCATGAATTTTCTTTGTTCTGAGAGAATCTCCTCTACCGGCTGGCTCGTTTGAGTAAAGGCCGAAACCATAGCCGTCCCTGTGTGCCTTTCGGGTATCTGTCGGCTGGAAGGCCGAAGCGCTACGATTTGCTGTGTTGGTTTATAGCTGAAATGTTCCTGAGTTTGAACCGGTCTGTGCTTTTTGAAAAATTCAGCCATCGCATCGGAAATTGCCTCCCTTCTATGACCCGGGGCGCCGATTCCCTGCATTTCGGGCGAACCGGTTGCAGTTGGCAGTACTGCATGGGTTTGTAGGTCTGTGCCTAAAAGCTTTTCCCGAAGAGTAGCCAGGATTTGCGAATGAATCAAATT
>CAZWME010001167.1:0-1465 GCA_964634515.1 uncultured Pirellulales bacterium
TTCCTCAGCATACGGATCAAAACTGTATGATGTTAAAAGATCCAATTCAACATCCGTCCCGACAAATGGCACGGATGCGAAAAAAGAAAAAGTCGAAATCTCTAATTTTTCTTCTCAACTACATAAATTAAAAAGTATTGTGGATAATACACCTGAAATAAGACTTGAAGTGGTTAAAGAGATTCAAGCAAGGATAAAAGCTAATGATTATCCCATAGAGAATAATCTCGAAGAAGCCTTAAAGAATATGATTAAAAACAGGGTATTGGAACTATAATTTCAGTGATATAAAACAAACAGAGGCCAAAATTCAAAGCCGGAAGGTGTAAATCTTCCGGCTTTTTTATTTTTCAGGGAATAGATAGATTGCAATACATTTACTGCTATACTAAACCGTCAACTCCAGCAAATAAATAAAAACAATTTTCTTCATCACTATTCTTATAATGTGAAACTCCTGCGGGGCAAATCGGCTGTATACAGTGGCTGGGTGCATACATACTGGACAATCCCCGCAGACACCCGATCTTAGATTTTGACTCGTGAAAAGAACTCCGGCAGACCGCGTATACCCGGCCTTAATCGGAAAAGCGCGCCCGCACCTGAGCCCTCCTTGTCCCTGGTGCTGTCGGTGAGCGCCGTCGTGACATACAGGTCGCTCAAATCGTCGCCGCCAAACGCCACACTGGAAATTTTTCTAGCGGGAAATTCAATACGCCGTTCCTCGATACCATCGGGCGTATAGCGGTACAGCGCCGAACCGTCCCAGCGAGCCGACCAAACGTAGCCTTGCGCGTCTACCGTCATGCCATCCGGTACACCCGCGTCTTCGGGTGTGCATAACCAAACACGCTGATTGATTAACGCGCCGGTCTTTTCGTCGTAATCGAAAAGATATATGCTGCGTTCAGCCGAGTCTGTGAGATACATTTGTCGGCGATCCGGTGTGAAGCCCATGCCATTGGAGACTCCTATGCCTTCCAAGAGCAGATGCACCGAACCATCAGTATCAAGCCGATAAAGGCGACCAGGACGCGTTGGCGTCGGCATCGTGCCGCAGAAGACACGCCCCGACGGATCGGCGATTACATCGTTGAAGCGACTACGACGCTCATCAGCCAGCTCCTCCACAACATAATCAAGCTGACCGTCGCACCACCGGTCAATCGCACCGCGGTCCATGAATAAGAGAAGCGCTCCATCGGCTTGCAGGGTAAAGCCACCCACGGGCTCGCCGTTGTAGCACTGTTCATGTTTGCCCGTCGAAGGGTCGTAACGGAAAAGCCTGCCGCGAGTAATGTCGGTCCAGTAGATGCGCCTTTCAAATGTATGCCACAATGGGTTCTCACCGATATGACATTCATAGTCAGCTATGAGTTCGGGTTGCATCAAGGTACACACCTACTGGAATTTCGATCTTCAAATTGTAACAGTCGGCCTTGTCTCCACCAAAGCTTAGGACAAG
>CAZWME010001167.1:1475-1699 GCA_964634515.1 uncultured Pirellulales bacterium
CTAACAATAAATTGACAGACATAACACGACGCACTTTTTACAGCGGTTCATGTCCTGTTCCAACAATAGTTATATTTCATTTTTCAACTTGCATTTTGCGTAACGTTTATTTTTGGGCATTTTATTAAAATGATCAATCTCTTCTTCACACAATAGATATTCAATATCTTGATTAGGTTTGAGTTTAGCCAAATATGAAAACATAGGGAAAAAACAATCATTTT
>CAZWME010001168.1:0-1698 GCA_964634515.1 uncultured Pirellulales bacterium
GAGGCCGAACGTACGGTACATATTGCTCCGCGACCGTGCTGCGATAGAGACCGATGTCGGCGCTGACCTTGCGGTCGGGATAATTCTCGTGCGGCCCGCGACCATACCAGGTGAAATTGTCATACGCCCCGGCAACCGTCATCACCAACCCAATCTTGGGTAAAATCGGAAGACTGCCAAACGGCTCAACGCGATTGTCCAGACCGATACAGCCATTGCCCAAAATCGTATAGCTGCAATAATGCTCAAAGCCGGCGCCGTTCCTGCCGAGACAACTGATGTGCGTGATGATTTGAATGACCTTGGGATTGGCTTTATTTATGTGAAAGCTTTTTAGTTCGCGCTTCAGATTATGCAGGCCGGCCCCGTACCAAAGGTCATGGTCTATCCAGTGCCTTAAGATGTTCCTGTCGTTATCGGTGTATTGGCGAAACGCGTTAAAGACCGGACCGTCAGTATCGGCAATAATTGCTCTGCCGCTGTAAACCAAAGATGTCATCACACCGCTATCGCGATTGAAGCTAACGGCAAAGTCTTTACTTTGCACGATAACATCATCACCGACCTCATTGACTTCCAGCGGATGCATTTCTGCAAGGTTCATTGCCGGTTTTGGCTGAACCTCATACCCAACCTTAAGTTGCTCGGCCGCAACCTCGTGGCCTTTCTTCGCCCACATCGTATCCTTACCCAGATGAAAGCTGATACCCAGCCAATATTCACCGCCGGCTGCCAGATTCGGCTTCCTCAGGGGTATGGTAACAGACTTATCTTTACCCGGGGCGATGTCCAACGGCTCAATGGTACCTTTCTGGATTATTTTGCCGTCCTCCGACAGTGTCCAGGCAATATCAAACTCTTTAAGATTGGTATAGAAATACTTGTTGCGCACCTTTATTTTGCCGGCGGTCAGGTCTTCGGACTCGACGCCGATATACTGATAAATCCTCTTGAGCTCCTGCATCTTTGGCGGGATTTCGCGGTCGGGAAAAACCAGGCCGTTAATACAAAAATTGCCGTCATTCGGTTTGTCCCTGTAGTCCCCGCCGTAAGCCCAGAATTCCTTCCCGTCGGCGGCCTTTTTTCGCAGCCCCTGGTCAACCCAGTCCCAGACACACCCGCCGATAAGCGTTTTATATTTCTCGATCGCGTCCCAGTATTCCTTCAGGTTGCCGACCGAGTTGCCCATCGCATGGGCGTACTCACACATAATGAACGGCTTGTTATTGCCCGATCCACCACGCTCGATAATAAAATCAACGTGTGGATACATCACGCTATCGATGTCGGCAACCTCGTTGTGCTGCTCGTAGTGGACCGGGCGGGTGGGGTCGGTTTTGTGTATATACTCGGCCGTACTTACGAAATTACAGCCGCTGCCGGCCTCGTTACCCAAAGACCAAATTGTTATAGAGGGATGATTCTTGTCACGCTGAACCATACTCTCAGTACGGTCAAGGTGCGCCTTTTCCCATTCCGGTTTATTGCCGAGCGTTTTATCAAGGTCATACCCTATCCCGTGCGATTCGATATTCGCCTCGTCGATAAGGTAAAGCCCGTACCTGTCGCAGAGTTCGTACCATTTTGGATTATCCGGATAGTGGGATGTGCGGACGGTATTGATATTAAACCGTTTCATTATTTCGATGTCCTGCACCATTCGCCAATACGGCACTGCCCGGCCGTAGTCGGGGTCGT
>CAZWME010001169.1:0-1697 GCA_964634515.1 uncultured Pirellulales bacterium
CGTGTTGCGCAATAAGCATTTCATGACCTGAACAATGCGCAACACGTATTGGAGAACTAACTATGGCACTATCTGGCATTCAGATTTACAAACTACTACCCCAAACGAACTGTAAGGATTGTGGTTTTCCCACTTGCCTGGCATTCGCAATGAAATTAGCGGCTAAACAGGTTGAACTGTCTCTATGTCCCGATGTCAGCGAAGAGGCTAAGGAACAGTTGTCGGAAGCTTCCGCGCCACCTGTGCGCCCGATCTCGATAAATTCAAACGGCTATGAAATAAAGGCAGGAAATGAGGTGGTCCTCTTTAGACACGAGAAAACCTTTTACAGTAGACCTGGTCTATTTATCCGTGTTTATGACAGCCAAACTCCCGAGGATATCAAGGCAAAAGTATCGCCGGCGGATAACTACAAGGTTGAATATGTGGGCATCGACCTATCAATTAGTGGATTTGCTGTTCAAGCGGATGGAGGAGATTTTAAGGCAGCGGTGGCTGCCATACGCGAAGTAAGCCACAAACCATTGATCTTAATTGGCGATCTGGATTCCATAAAGGCGGGTATATCCGAATTGGTCGAAGATGAAAAACCTCTGGTTTGCCATGCAACAATGGGAAACTGGGAATCTATGGCTGAATTCGCAAAAGAGAATGATGTCCCGTTAGGCGTGAAAGCTGATTCGGTTGATGAAATGGTCGACTTGACCGAAAAGCTCCAGAACGCAGGTGTGAAAGATTTGGTTCTTTCACCGACCCAGCGCGGTTTTCATGGTACATTAAATGCTAACACAATTATGCGGCGCATGGCACTCAAGAAGACATTCCGTCCATTTGGATTCCCGATCATAAGTTTCCCGGGCGATGTGGGCAATCAGACACGTGAGGTCATGCTGGCGGCACAGGCTATTGGTAAATACAGCGGTTTCATTGTGCTCGATCACTTCAGCCCTGAAACAGCTTATCCACTATTGGTTCTACGAGAAAATATCTTTACTGACCCACAACAACCCATCCAGGTAAAACCGGGGTTGTACGAGATCAATGATCCCAAGCCCGAAGATCCCTTGTTAGTTACTACGAACTTCAGTATTACTTACTTCAGTGTGGCGAACGAAGTAGAAAGTTCAGGCAAGCCGGCTTGGTTAATGGTTACCGACGCGGAAGGGATGAGTGTTCTAACAGCATGGGCGGCAGGGAAATTTGATGCCGAACGCATCGCCAAATCGGTGAAGGAATTTAATGTTCTGGATAAGGTAAGCAATAAGCGTATCGTCATACCAGGGCATACTGCCGTGCTCTCGGGTGAATTGGAGGAAGAACTGCCTGAATGGGAGATACGGGTAGGTCCTCGGGAAGCAATCGATTTACCAAAATTTATGGAACAGGCTTTATAGAAATAGGGGAGAAAAGCTGAGCAAAAGTTTATATAAATGGCTGAATATAAAGTCGTATTTGATATCGCTCCAGAACCTGTAAGTGTTCCAACCGGAAGTTTGCTTATCGAAGCAGCACGTTTGGCGGGAATAGATATCTTACAACCCTGTGGAGGGCAGGGACGTTGTGGACGGTGTGCAGTTCAGGTGACATCCGGTTCTGTACGCCGTCGCAGCGTGGTACGTCTATCCCCAGAGGATGTGGATAAGGGGTTCGCCTTGGCATGCCAGACGGTTGTAGAAGGTGATATAAATGTCGTTGTA
>CAZWME010001170.1:0-1695 GCA_964634515.1 uncultured Pirellulales bacterium
CTTTGCGAGCCGTTTGCCGGTTCGCAGATAGAAAGGCACGTCCTTCCATCGCAAATTGTCGATAAAGAGCTTTGCGGCGACGGAGGTTTCTGTTTTGGTATGGGAGTCAACGTCGGGCTCTTCTCGATAGCTGACAACCTGCCTGCCGTTTATCAAGCCCGGGCCGTATTGTCCCCGAACGAAAAGTTCATTTATCTGCTCTTTTTTGAACGGTCGAATCGAGCGCAGTAGTTTTACTTTTTCATCCCGAATATGGTCGGCATCAAATAAGGCAGGCGGCTCCATCGCCACCAAGGCGAGCATCTGAAGCATATGATTTTGAAATATATCCCGCAGCGCACCTGCTTTATCATAATAGCCGCCTCGATGCTCAACACCAACGGATTCTGCTATCGTAATCTGAACATGGTCTATAAAATTGCGGTTCCAGAGGGGCTCAAAGATTGCATTGGCAAACCTGAACATCAGGATATTTTGAACAGTATCTTTGCCAAGATAATGGTCAATGCGGTAAATCTGAGACTCATCAAAACAATTATGAATTATTCTGTTTAGTTCAGCCGCACTTTCTAAATCCCTGCCAAAGGGTTTCTCCACAACCAATCTAACCTTCTTCCGCAAAGACAAATCACGTGGGCAGGATAATTCTGCTTTGCCGAGATGCTCTACTATTGTGCTGTAAAGAACCGGTGGAACAGCAAGGTAAAAAGCGCGAGTTCCATCGACTTTATGCTTTTTATCTAATTCGGTGAGCCTGGATTTGATGTTATTATAAAATGCAGCATCACTGTAATCTCCGGATAAATAGTAAAGCTTTTCTGTGAAAGAGCCCAAATCTTTAACCGTTGCATCAATGGAGTTTTCCCTCATCGCCTGCTGCGCAATTTTGCGGAAATCGACGTCTGACAGTTTTTTTCTTCCCACACCCAAAAGGTAGAATTTTTCGTCAAGCAAATCCCGCGAATAAATCTCAAAAATGCTCGGTAAAAGTTTGCGCCTGGTCAGGTCTCCAGAGGCACCGAAGACAACCAAAGCATTCGGTGGGGCTGCTACCTCCGCACAGAGTATATCCTGTCCTTCGGCTTCGCTCTGGACTACAGATGGCCGAATTTCCTGCATAAATATATCCTACTTATTCTAATCTTCGACCGGCTCAAACTGGTCTTTGGCGGCCCCACATTCCGGGCAGACCCAGTCACCCGGCAAATCTTCAAAACTTGTTCCCGGTTCTACACCATTATCCGGGTCGCCCTTGGCGGGGTCGTAAATGTATCCACATATAAGGCATTTATATTTTTTCATATTTTTTACTCCTTTTTTTATTTCGCTCTTTGGTTTTATCTTGACGTATGTAGCGGCAGTTTCCGGTGTTCTGCCGTGCTTGATATCACGGTAGTAGGCGTAAGTCATAGGTTCGGTATCGTCAAGTGTCCGGCAGACCACTATTTTTGCAATGAACAACGTGTGTGTTACTATATCAATACTTTCGGTAACTTCTGCCTCGATGGTGGCGATGGTGTTATCCAGAACTATCGGTGCACCTGTTTGGCCTATTTCATATTTTATATTCTCAAACTTATCTATGTCCCTGCCGGTCCTGAATCCAAACAGGCCAATAAAAGACATCGGTGTTTGCTGCGAGAGGATAGAAACGCTGAAAACTTTGCTATCGGTAATAAATTCGTGTGTTAAGTA
>CAZWME010001171.1:0-466 GCA_964634515.1 uncultured Pirellulales bacterium
ATGAATACATGGAATCCAAAAAGGTTCAGGGTGTCACCGAAGGAACAATTTATGAAAATGCCTTGTCGCTACGAAATTTTGAGCGGCTGGTGGGGAAATGCCGTTCAAAGCAAATTACTCAAAACGCAATTGACAATTTTATTCTTCAACGAGGAACCGAAGTCAAGCGAACAACACTCAACAAAGACATCAGGAATCTGAAGACGTTTATCAATTGGTGCAGAGAAAACAGGTACTTGAATGGGAACATAAAACTCAAAGAACTGAAAGAAGAGGAGCGGCCTGTAAAATTCTTGAATAGCGAACAGATTAGAAAATTACTTTCAGCTGCTGAGTCATATCCTTCAGTGAAATTGCGTATATTATTAGCCTTAGGCACTGGCTTGAGACGCGGAGATATTGACTCTTTGAAAATCAGTGATTTCGATTTTGCAAAAGGCTGCATCGCAACAACGAGTAGAAAAAC
>CAZWME010001171.1:476-1694 GCA_964634515.1 uncultured Pirellulales bacterium
TCAAAATATGTCTATGCCTTGGATGTTGGCCAGGAAAAGTTATTTACTACTATATTCAATCATAGGATATGGCGTAAGGTCTGTAAGAAAGCCGGGCTGGCAGATTTGAAATTCCATGATTTACGCAAGACTTTTTGTTCCATGCTTGCTCAGAATGGCGTTTCAACTGCAGTTACGCAGCGACTTTTAGAACATTCATCAGCTACCCTTACGAACAAAATCTATACAAATGTCGATCCTGTCCTCCGCCAATCCATCAATCAATTACCAGTAAGGCAGTGGTTGCAAACATAATGTTTATAACTTCGCAAAATAATTATTAAGTAGCACGATCAATGGTTATCACATACACCAGCTATCCTTTTCAGCCGCATAATGAATTGTTCTTGGCCTCAGGTGCCCTTTCTATTATAATCACCACTGAAAAATGGGGTAATATCCTCATGAGTACTGAGTGGCCCCATTTTGCCCTTGATCGGTATATTTGATATTTTCAGAGGAGAATATAACCATAAAAGAAAAAATCAAAAAACGGATGATAAAAAAAATAATGACACAAAAATGGCTTGCTTTTGTGGTTTTTCTTCTTATTTGTCAAGTTCCTGCTTCTGCTGCAGAAAAGGCTGCATCAGTTAATGCTAAAACGATAAGAGGCAAGGTTATGTGTGGATACCAAGGGGATCATCGTTGTCCGGGCGATGGTTCAGGTCGAGGCTGGGAACAATGGAGTCTGGATTCTAAGACACCAAAGCCGGGCAACCTAAAGATAGAAATGTGGCCTGATATGACAGATTTTTCGGAACAGGAGAAGTACCCCGTACCAGGTTTTACATATCCCAATGGTGAGCAAGCTCATTTATACAGTTCAGTCAACAGCCGCACTGTATTACGGCATTTTGAATGGATGCGGGATTATGAAATTGACGGTGTTTGGTTGCAGCGGTTTGTGACAAGACTTCCAGGGGGCTCTGAGGAAGAACGCTACCCTGCTTTCCAGAAAGTTTTGCGTAATGTTCAGGAAGCAGCCCAAAAAACAGGCAGGGTATGGGCAATAGCATACGATATGGCCCTAAAACCGCCAGTTTATGAAACTTATAATATTGACATCATGGTTTCTGATTGGAAGAAACTAGTAGATGAGGGGATTACCGAGGATCCCCGCTATCTTCATCATAATGGTAAGCCAGTCTTGATGATTTGGGGGTTCTACCCCGGGGC
>CAZWME010001172.1:0-1691 GCA_964634515.1 uncultured Pirellulales bacterium
TCCACAAAGTGGATTCTTCCTTCGAATGGGGTGTAACAAGAGTGTCCCCATCCCGATTCAGAACAGTTCTGCAGTTCTTGAGTGAGGAGGGTTTTCAGACCATTTCTCTCAAGCAACTTTTTGATCCCACTTTTGTTCTACCACCAAAACCCATTGTGCTTACTTTTGATGATGGTTACGAAAGTGTTTATAGATATGCACTTCCTCTAATGCAGGGGTTCAATTTTACTGGAACCATTTTTGTAATTACAGGTTACGTTGGTCGATTAAACGAATGGGATGTTAATCTCGGCTGGAAGAAATTCCGACATCTCTCCTGGGATCAAATGATTCAACTGAAAAAAGCAGGGTTTGAAATTGGGTCGCATACTGTAAATCATTCGAGTTTAGTGAAATTGAGTGTTCCCTCTCTGAAATTTGAGTTAGAATCTTCCAAAAAGAAAATAGAAGACAAGATAGGGGAAGAAGTTCGTTTTATTTCTTTCCCATTCGGGCGATATACTAAAGATGTCATTGACGTTTCTCTGGCCTGTGGGTATCAGAAAGGATGCGGATACTATTTGATTAATAAAAATCCTGAAAAAAATGGAGAAAAATTTGTTTTAGAGCGAAAAGCTTATTATCTTTTTGATAGGCTCTGGAATCTCAGAGCAAAGCTCAGGGAAAACAGGTGGAGTTTTCTTGAGGATATGAAATTAAGAGTGATTAATCTTTTTTCTTATGGGACTTCATTGGTTAAGCCCGTAAAAATCAAATAACACAGAATTTTCCAGAGAGGTCAAGGATGGATGGCCCAAAAATTCGGAGGCTTTACTATTCTGCCGGGGAGATTGCAAAAATTGCTGATGTGAGTCCCCGTGTGTTGAGAACATGGGAAACAAAATTCCCAAGTTTGAAGCCTTCTAAGAGCAAAACTGGAAGAAGGTTATTCAGACCCGAAGACTTAGATTTGATATTGCGGATAAAAAAATTTAAAGAGTATGGTTATACCGACAAGAAGATCAGCGATTTACTCCAGGGGACCAGTCATGAAAAACTGAACGGGGAGAAGCTCTCACAAAGTAAAAAAGATAGTGAGAAGCTTTCTCTGATTTCCGAGATAAAAGAAGGCCTGGAAGATATATTAAATCTGTTAGAAGAAATTGAACCGGACCAATCAAACACTGTTTTCTGAGTTTTTATTGGCTTCGTTTCAGTGGATTCATTAAACAAAAGAGAAAAGCAATGTCAACAAAAGAAGTGATAGTGTGCCCGATTTGTGGACACAAGTTCAAAAAGTACAGGAATCCAGTACCTACAGTGGATATCATTATTGAATCAGGAGAAGACAGTATACTCATCCAACGGAAAAATCCCCCGTACGGATGGGCAATTCCGGGTGGCTTTGTGGATTACAGTGAATCAGTAGAAAGAGCAGCTGTCAGGGAGGCAAAGGAAGAAACTTCTCTGGATGTAAAACTCGTCCATTTACTCGGAGTTTACTCTGATCCCAATCGTGACCCGCGGCAGCATACGATTTCTACAGTTTTTGTAGCCAGTGCTAATGGTAAACCAGTCGCTGGTGATGATGCAAAACAAGTACGTCGTTTCACTAAAAAGAACTTTCCCTCAACCCTTGCCTTTGATCATAAAAAGATTCTGGAAGACTATTTCAGGTGGAAAAGTTAAAAATGACTAAAGTGAGCTAAAGT
>CAZWME010001173.1:0-1688 GCA_964634515.1 uncultured Pirellulales bacterium
CCTTTTCCGCCAGTACTTCTTTTAGCTGTTCGATATCTTTAGCAGTCGGCATTTTCATCCATACTCTCATACCGCCGCTACTACTGTTTTTCTTTATTCCCCGCTTTTTGCTCATAGTGATTTACCCTTCAAAGTAAGCTTACAAATTCGATACAATCATTTGATTTATATAGCTTATTTTAATCTTTTTGATTTTTTAGCTTTTTGTGGGTCATAGTCAGGATTCGGTGTCATCATTTGTGCGCCTACATTTTTTCGCCAGTTTGCCAACTGCTTTCTTAGCTGTTCTGTTTTTCTCGGCATCTTTTTTGATAAGTCGTTTTGCTCTGCGATATCGTGTTTTAGATTGTAAAGCTCGAATCTGTCGGAGGGGCCGCAGATAGTTTCATCGAACCATTCGAGCAATTTATAATCGCCCATACGGACAGCTCCGCCGGGGCCGATACTGCTGGAATGATAATGTGGATAGTGCCAGTAAATTGCCTGTCGGTTCAGGGTGCCGGTTTGCCGCAGAAGGGGCAGCAGGCTTATTCCGTCGATAGACTTTCCGGCCTTGTTCCTTAGGCCGAGGATTTCCAGAAAGGTCGGGAAGAAATCCACACTTATTACAGGCTCACTACAAGTGCCGCCCCTTTGTACCACGCCGGGCCAGCGCACGATTAGGGGCTCTCTTATACCGCCTTCGTACAAATTCGCCTTGCCGCTGCGCAGAGGGGTCTGTTTTGCTGACCTTTCCAGGCCGCCGTTATCACCGAAGAAAACGACAATGGTTTTATCGGCAATATCAAGTTCATCAAGCTTTGCAAGTAACTTGCCCACACTGTTATCCAGGTCCTCGATCATTGCTGCGACTATCGGATTGTTCTGAGGTAAATTGGCGCCGGGTTTGTTTTTATATTTATCGAGGAGCTTTTTCTTTGCGAGAATCGGTGAGTGTATGGTGTTGTGGGTGACATACAGGAAAAAGGGATTGTCTTTATTGTTTTGGAGAAACTCAAGCGATTTTTCCGTAATAATTTCCACGTTGTGGGCGTCACTTTCGGGGTCATCCTTCGAAGATGGTTTATAAGTGACAAAGGATTCATCGAAGCCCTGCTTATCGGGATTGTACGGCAGGGACTGTGGCGGTTTTTTGGCGATGCTGAGGTGCCATTTTCCGAAGCTGGCGGTTTTATAGCCGGCTGTTTTGAGGACCTCGGCAATGGTTATTTCTTCAAGCGGCAGAAATTTTTGCCAGTCGGGCTGTTTGTATTTATCATAGGGAAACTTACCGCCCGCAATAAAATCGGTCAGGTGCAGGCGAGCGGGATACTTGCCGGTCATAATGCTGGCGCGGGTCGGTGAGCAAACCGGGCAGGCGGCATAGGCATCGGTAAATTTCATGCTCCCTGCCGCTAAGCCGTCTATGTTTGGAGTCTCATAGTATCGACTGCCATAACAGCCCAATTGAGACCAGCCATAATCGTCGGCGAGGATAAAGAGAAAATTCGGCTTCGATTTGTCATCTTTCTTACCGGCCTTTACAATTTCTGATGAGCCGGCCGAACATCCGGGCAGTGTTAATGCTGCTGCACTAAAGACTGCGGATTTAATGAATTGTCTGCGGTTCATTTTGAGGCACCCTTCAAAACAGCATCATCCTCGACTTTACATATTTACCAGCATTATAGTTTATATTATACTAACGG
>CAZWME010001174.1:0-1684 GCA_964634515.1 uncultured Pirellulales bacterium
CTGAAACCATAGCTCGATCTCCCTTGCCACAGGATCGACCGAAAGACTGGGCGTACCACCAAGAGCACGTTCGGCTGTCCATTGATTGAAAAAAACGTCGGTCGGCACCGTGAAATAAATCAAATCCGAAGTGGTGGGGTTCTCAGGAGTTCTGCTGAAATCCGGCGGGTCCTCACCATGAATCCAAGATATCTCTGTATCATAAGCCGATACGACCCCACAAAGCAAAAGAATTGATATTGATGCGAATATTGACATTTTCATTGTATTGTCCTCCTAACTAAAATGATATGCACAAAAAGGTTATCACAGTTCATAAGATAACGGCACTCTAATAATGCAACTTGTTCTTGTCCACAAAACATGTTCCATTAAATAGTGCCTGCAAACCTTCCTTATTATACGAAAATAATGGGAAATTTCAATAAAAATGCGAAATTGTGGGACTCGCTCAATACCCGCACCTGACTTGAGCTTGTCGAAAGAAGCCTGCCGAAGGGATTTTCCACCATAGCTTCAGCGAGGGTGGGAAAATGTTGAAGGATTTTTAATAGGCTTGTTCTACATCAGCAGTTGAACGGCCGTCTGATGTATGACATTCACCTGGCTTTGCATAGCTATCGCCGTCTCTGTCCTTATCCTGCTGGACGCGTGAGCCGCTACCTCCATCGCGATATTCGTATCCGAAATCCCCGACTCCACGGCCATCGCGTTCTCAATACCGGTCTCCATAACTGAGACCGCCTCCGACAGACGATTCATCTGCCCGCCAAGATACCCCCTGTACTCACTGACCTGCCGTATATTCTCCTGTATCGCCACCAGTGCACCGCCGGGGTCACCAGCCAAATCCAGCCCCGAAATATCTAATCCAAGGTCACCTGAAACAACAGTAATGTCTTCTCCCGTACCGAGAGACACCGATATTTCCGTTCCCTCGCCGCCCAACAGATTATTCCCGTTGAACCGGGTATTGCCGGCCACCCGGTTTATTTCCGCCGCTAATTCATTAAATTCCGCCTCTATCGCCGCCTGTTGCTCGCCCGAAAATGTGTCCGTGCCGGCCTGCATCGCAAGCCTTGCCATTTGCCGCAGATTCGAATTGATACTGCCCGAAGCCGCGTCGAATGTCTGCACCATCGAGATTGCATCATTAGCGTTGCGAATCCCTTGCCGATTCACTGCCATATCACCCCGCAGTTGTCCCGCTATAATTGAAAGTGCTGCCTGATCGTTGACATTCTGACCCGATGCTATTGCTTTCGTGGAATCCGAAACGCCGTCGTAAGCTTCGTCAATGATTAACGGACCTAAGTTGGCACCCGATATATTTCCAAGTCCCATTTTTCATACCCTTCCCGTATCAAAACATTCTCCGCTCCAGCCCAACCCCAAAAAGAAGACTCTTTCCAATATAAAACTTACGAAATAAATAGCTAAAAGCCAAAAAAAGAAGCTTATTAATCCCGCCGGCCTGTCCCGAACAATGTTGAAGGGTTTATTGATGATTTAATGCTGCAATGTTAAACCCCGACTCTTCCGGCAAGGGGGGAGTATTATTTACCAAAGGTCTTTCTGCCATCTCGAACACGGTCGGCAGGGCACTCACTTTTTGTTAATTCCACATTCTCAAGGCTAAATTCTCTACCACCTGTCCTGAGCAAAGTTGAAGGCCCTCCCGAAT
>CAZWME010001175.1:0-1684 GCA_964634515.1 uncultured Pirellulales bacterium
GGATATTTTTTCTCGAACTCTATGGGGGGCAAGAGTATCCTTGACGGTGGGATTTTCCGCCACCTTGCTCGGTGCGATCCTGGGTACTCTCCTCGGATTGATTGCCGGGTATTCCAGAGGCTTGCTAAGCCAAGGCATCATGTGGCTTACTGACGTGTTTATGTCCTTTCCAACCATGGTATTAGCGATTATTATCGTCGTTGCCTTCGGTCCGGGTGTACGAAATGCAATCTTGGCCCTCGGGCTGGCATTCACTCCCAGGTTTATCCGACTGGCGCGGGGGTCGACCCTTTCCGCCTGCGAGCAGGTGTTTGTCGAGGCCAGTCGGGCTACAGGACAATCCAGTATCGGTATTATCGCAAAGCATATCCTACCCAATATTGTTGGCGAGATTATTGTGATGTCCACACTCTGGATAGCCACGGCCATCCGGTTGGAGGCCAGCCTCAGTTTTTTGGGCCTGGGGACTCAACCGCCGACTCCGAGTTGGGGCAACATGATTCGGGAAGGCATGGTTTTCTTTATGAATGCTCCTTGGCTCTCTCTGGTTCCCGGTACCGCTATTTTTTTAACTGTTATCGGATTCAACATGTTGGGCGACGGCGTACGGGATGTCCTCGATCCTAAGTTGCGCGGCAGGCTTACCTAAGAGGGAGATGGCGGATGGCGAGACATGAATCTCACAGATCATGGCAGCATTTGGGGGCTTTTTCTCGATTTACGGAAGAACCATCAGAGCTATTTGCCCGGACCTATTACGATTCCATCATTAAACGTACCAAACCGCTCTACGGTGCGTGTTGTCTCGTTAATTTGGCCCATGTGGTGATGTTGATTGAGGAAGAAATTATCGATAGGCAGATCGGTGAGCAGATACTTAGCGTGATGCTGGAAATGGATCGCATGGACAGCACTAGCTTTCCGTTCAGAAAGGAGAGGGGGAATATTTACCTCAACATCGAAGCTTACCTCCTTGAGAGACTGGGAGAAGAGATTGGCGGATCGGCCTACATCGGAAGGAGCCGTCTTGACTATGAAGCCACTATTCGGCGGGTATTCGTCCGGGACCGTCTGCTTAAGGTCATGGAAGCGGTTCTGAAATTGATAGAATCGCTGCTTAGACGTGCATTTGAACACGGCCAAAGCGTTATGCCCGGCTACTCGCATCTTCAGCACTCGCAGCCCTGTACCTTCGGACACTATCTCCTTTCGTTTATTGACTCCTTTTTTTTGGATTTCGACCGTTTTCGGCACGCGTTTGATAATACGAACATGAGCCCGCTGGGCGCTGCGGCTGCTGCTGGCGAATCCCTGCCGCTGAACCGTGAAAGAACCACTCTGTTGCTGGGATTTGATGGTTTCATTGAAAATGCACGATTAGCATGCTTTTCAAGAGATTATGCCGTGGAAGCTTTCTGCGCAGGGTCCATCTTTATGTCCACGTTGGCACAACTTGCTACGGATCTTGACGTTTTCTGCACACACGAATTCAATTTTGTCGAGCTGGCCGACGCAGTCTGCGGTACGAGCAGTATTATGCCGCAAAAGAAAAATCCGCTCCCACTAGAAGCTGTCAGGGCTTACGGCGGATATTTTATTGGTATTTTACCGAGTTTGCTAGGCGTCTTAAAGACGCATTCTGAAGAGGTGGACATTATTGAATTTATACCTGACTTCCATTTGG
>CAZWME010001176.1:0-1681 GCA_964634515.1 uncultured Pirellulales bacterium
TCTTACCTTCCCGCTGAACATAAGGTAGGTTTAACCGGGCGTTTGTTTTTGTCGGACGGATGGACATTTAACGCAAACTACAAGTATATGAGTGTATGTCGTGTGCTTGACCTTGACACCACCCTTATGGACGCCGGTTCGTCAAATCGGTTAGACCTGACTCTGGCAAAGGAATTTGCAAAAGGCAGCGGTGAATTTATGTTCGGTGTAAGTAACGTTCTCAACCAAACCAACGGCCCATACTTTGGCATTGGTCAATTATCCGCCCACGAAACGCCCGGCCGAATGTTTTTCGCAAGGATGCAACTGAAATTCTAAATCTGCAAAATGAAATTAAAAACTTACATTTTGATATTTCTTACTCTGGCATTGCTGCTCATAGCTTTGACCCAAAAGGCCCACGCTGATTCTATGCAGGACAGGGAGTATAAAATAAAGGCCGCATTCATATATAACTTTATCAAGTTTGTGGATTGGCCCGAAGGAAAACCTGTTGACGCCAACGATGTAATAACCATCGGCATTATAGGTGAAAATCCTTTCGGACACGCCTTTGAGCCCATTATAGACAAGCAGATTAAAAACAAAACCATTGTTATAAAAAGCTTTAAGGGCCTCGAAGAACTAAAGAAAGGCCCTGATAAAAACAAGAAAAAACAGCAGCAACTCCAGGCCGTTAGAAAATGCCACATCCTCTTTATTTGTTCCTCAGAGAAAAACTATCTGCCGGAAATCATAGATGCTCTCCGCGGTTCGTCTGTCCTGACGGTCGGCGAAATGACCGATTTCCTTGAAAACGGAGGAACGATTAATTTCCTGACAGAAGATAAAAAAGTGCGATTTGAAGTCAATCTCAACGCCTCTGAAGAAGAAAAACTAAAAATAAGTTCCAAACTCCTGCGATTGGCAAAAAGAGCAATCAAAGAAAAAAACGTCGCCGACAAGAAAAACAACACGCAAAACAAAAATAAACCAACGTCATTGGAGAAAACAAAGCAATGATTATCCCTGCGCTGTCAAATATGACCATAAAACATAAGCTCACAGCAATCATTATGCTGACATGCGCTGTCGCTCTATGCTCGGCAACCGCCGCTTTTGTTACATGGGAATATTTTTATGCCAGGAAAGAGTTGGTTGTTAATTTGTCCACACATGCGGCCATAATAGCAGATAACTCCAAAGCCGCAATAGCTTTCAAAAACAAGGACGATGCAGAAGAAATGCTATCAGCATTACACGCCGAAACCAGCTCTGTTTTCGCCTGCCTCTATGACACAGATGGACAGGTCCTTGCAAAATACCAGCACAGCGATATAAAACAGGACATTCAACCGCCTCAACCTCAAAAGGGCAGCTACGCTTTTGAAGATGACTACCTGCATCTGTTCAAAAGCATTGACCTGGATAATGAAATAATCGGGACTATTTATTTACGCGCTGACCTGAAAAAAATACACCAGGTCTTAGTAGAAGACTCAATAATCGCAATAATCATTACTCTCGCCGTCTTACTGGCAACTTATTTCTCATCCTTATGGCTTCAAAAAATCATCTCCAGGCCCATCCTCGACCTGGCAGAAACTGCAAAAATCGTCTCAGAAAGAAATGACTATTCCCTCCGGGCCGAAAAATCCAGCAACGACGAAGTGGGACTGCTTACTGTCGCATTCAACACAAT
>CAZWME010001177.1:0-1678 GCA_964634515.1 uncultured Pirellulales bacterium
ACTCCGCAATTGACCATCACGCCCCTGGTGCCGTAAAGCAGATATTGATAAAGAAACAACCCGCCAACTATGAAAGCACAAACAAAATAGATGTATATATGTGGCTCGATATCAATTAACTGCGGGACATACCAACTTGTTCCCAAAGCAATTGAAGCGGCTATTGTGACCGGCACGAACAATTGAAATTGTTTAGCCCGAGTAAGGGCCGATAGCTCAAGCTGGCCCAAAACCAATAGAACACAAATCAGAACGCATAGAATCGTAGCCTGTATCGCGTGGTCATCAGTCACGGAAGAAGTAATTGAACCGTCAAACCAGCCGTCGACAAGCA
Organism: uncultured Pirellulales bacterium; assembly: GCA_964634515.1. Taxonomy (GTDB): domain Bacteria; phylum Planctomycetota; class Phycisphaerae; order Sedimentisphaerales; family Anaerobacaceae; genus NIOZ-UU13. The sequence continues at coordinate 335 of CAZWME010001177.1, forward strand.
TGGCCACGACAAACAACACAGTCATTAATGTCCCTGATAGTAGTCTATGTTTTAGCATAACCTCAAATCCGTTAAATGGTTAATTGGTCAATTAACCACTTTGCAGTTGTGAATTAGTTTTACCGAACCGGCGAATCCTTTTGGAATAGTCAAGTATGGCCTTTTCCAAATCCTGTTCGGTAAAGTCAGGCCATAAAACCGGCGTGACATAAAACTCCGCGTAGGATATCTGCCACAACAAAAAGTTGCTAATCCTCATCTCGTTGGCGGTTCGTATCAACAAATCCGGTTCGATAAGCTCAGATGTGTACAAATGCCGGTTTACGCAGTCCTGGTCAATATCATCAATATTGATTTTGCCTCCTTTGCACTCGCGGGCAATGCCTTTGATTGAGTCGATAATCTCGTCTCTACCACCGTAGTTAAGCGCCAAAGCCAGCACCATTCCCGTATTCGTGGCGGTCTTTTTAATTGTCTGGTTTAACTCATCAATCAAATCAGCAGGTAACTGCTCGAGACGACCGAGATGGACAAGCCGGACGTTATTTCTCATGAGCATCGGCCGGATACCTACAAGATAACGCCTGTAAAGATACATCAGCGTATCTATTTCTTCTTGCGGTCTTTTCCAGTTCTCGTTACTAAAGGAATAGAGGGTTAAAACTTCGATACCCAACTCAACACAATGAACGGCGATTTTTTCAACAGTTTTGCCGCCCTGCCGATGGCCCTCCGCCCTAAGCAGACCCCGCTGCTGGGCCCATCGCCCGTTACCATCCATAATTATCGCGATATGCCTTGGTAGCTGCTCCGGCAGGATGTCTAAGCGCTGTGCGGTCGCCTGGCGTTTTTCTGCAAATGTCTTTTTCAAATTCTTATGCCTTCTTGTCCACCTATGGCGGATTGATTACCTGTAAATGATCTGGCTGCGTCTGGGTCCGACACCAACCATGGTTATCGGCGCTTTAGCCAGCTTCTCTACCGTCAGCACATACTTTTTCGCGTTATCAGGCAGCTTATCAAAATTCGTCACCTGCGAGATGTCTTCGCTCCACCCGTCCAGTGTTTCATAGACACATTCGGCTTGTGCAAGTCTATCGATATTGGCAGGGAAAAATGTGGTTTGCTTGCCGCCTATTCGGTATCCTTTGCACACCTTCAGCTCCTTCAAGCCGGCAATTGTATCCAGGTGCATCATGGCAATTTCATTTATCCCGCCGATAGTGACTGAGTAAGACAGTACTACCACATCAAGCCACCCACACCTTCGAGGCCGGCCCGTCGTTGTGCCGTACTCATGGCCGCGGTCACGAATATACTGACCTATTTCATTATCCTGTTCAG
>CAZWME010001178.1:0-1677 GCA_964634515.1 uncultured Pirellulales bacterium
CTCATCCGGTTTTGGATCGCGGTTATTCGGAGGCCGGCATTTAAGTATATTGCAGATATAAACATCGCTGCGTTGCAGGCCCATCGCTTTTATTATCTTATCAAGCAGTTGCCCGGCCCGACCGACGAAAGGCCGGCCCTGCGCGTCTTCATCCGCCCCAGGTCCTTCGCCGACAAAAACTATTCTCGCATCCGGGCTGCCTTCACCCGGCACGGTATTAGTCCGGCTCGAACCTAAATCGCACTTGCGACATGCTCGAACTTCTTCGGCGATTGTATCAAGCTGTGCCTGTTTCTCTGCCGTTACCGCAGCGTTTTTTTGCTCTGACTGTACCTGCGCTTCGCCTCTCACTGTAAAACCTCCCGTAAAGAACTGCTCCATCTCTGCATGCTGACCAGCCGCCTTGTTAATATCCGTTTCATTTGCCATACACCGTATTGTAATAACGCCGGGCTCAAGACTCAAGACCAAAGACTAACAACGAATTGTAAACAGCGGGCAAGTCTGCGATTCCAAATAACTCTTGTCTGGGCCGGGCGGTTCTGCTATAAATCCTCTATTAATCAATTAAGGAAAAACATTTTCTGGAGAGCAATATGACTTCGGCACTGGAGCGGTACGACCCACAAATATTTGAACTAATCAGGCAGGAAAAGGCACGGCAAAGCGGCTCGATTCGGCTAATACCTTCCGAAAACTACGTCAGCAGGGCCGTAATGGAGGCCAGCGGAAGCGTTTTAACCAACAAATATTCCGAGGGCTATCCTAATAAGCGTTACTATGAGGGCCAGCAGGTTACCGACCTTATCGAGACGATGGCCCGCGAGCGAGCCAAAGCGTTATTCAAAGCCGAGCACGCCAACGTTCAGCCGTATTCCGGCTCGATAGCGAACATGGAGGCTTATCTGGCAGTAGCCGACCCCGGCGATACGATTATGGGTCTGAGCCTGACCCACGGCGGTCATCTGACCCACGGCTGGAAGAATACGATTTCCAGCAGGGTGTTCAATTCCGTGCAGTACACGGTTGATGCCAAGACCGGCCGGTTCGATATGAACCAGATTGCCGATGTGGCCAAGAAGCATAAGCCGAAAATTATCATCTCCGGCGCCACCGCGTATCCGCGTGCGATTGACTTCGAGGCATTCGGCCAAATCGCAAAAGACGTCGGCGCATTTCACATCAGTGACATTGCCCACATCGCCGGCCTCGTCGTCGCAGGCATCCACCAAAGCCCGGTATCTCACGCCGACATTACGAGCACGACCACACACAAAACATTGCGGGGTCCGAGGGGTGGGATGCTGCTGTGCAAGGAAGAGTTGGCGAAGCAGGTAGACCGGTCGGTGTTTCCGGGGATGCAGGGCGGGCCTCATATGCATACGCTGACGGCGGTGGCGGTGGCTTTGGCGGAGGCGGATACGCCGGAGTTTGTGGCGTATGCGAAACAAATTGTCAAAAACGCCAAGGCGCTAGCGGATAAGCTTCTGGAATATGGATTCGACCTGGTGTCCGGCGGAACGGATAATCATCTTATGCTGATTGACCTGCGCAATAAGGGGATACCGGGTAAGAAGCTGGCTAAGGCGCTCGACAGGGCGCGGATAGTTACCAACTATAATACGATACCGGATGACCCGGCTTCGCCTTTTAATCCGAGCGGGCTGAGGATGGGAA
>CAZWME010001179.1:0-1675 GCA_964634515.1 uncultured Pirellulales bacterium
ACACTTCATCTGCTTCTGGTCACGGATCAGCAGTTTGCCATCGACAAGGGCCAGGGGGCCCCAGCATTCCCTTGAATCGAGCAGTTTGATGCTTGCCAGCTCTTTATAGCCCGAGGGATCAGGTTCAATAAGATACAAAATCCCCACTTTGCCGTCAATGCTGAAAATCAGCCCGTCGGCTAGAATAAAGCCGCCCTTATCGAATACAGGTGAACGTTCCGTTTTCCACTTGACCTTGCCGTTCAGGTTCATACACACCATCCCATCTCGCCTTGTATTCGTTGTGCAATGGGCATATAAATGTCCCTCATGCAGAACCGCTGGATGAACATGCGTACCAAAGTCATCGGTCTTATATAACTCTGTCGCGCTATATGTTTTACCTTTCTTCTCGACCTTTATCATAGCTGAGCCGGCCTCATACCCGCCGGTTATGAACAGCCGTCCATCACCAATCTCCGTGACATTTGGAACTGGAATTCGACAGCTCCAGCCCTCATATATCCAGAGTCTCTTACCAGTATCGGGATCCATGCCCAAAACCGCGCCGCCTGATCCATCTCTGGAACCGGCCGTGATCATAACTAAATGCTTTTCGCCGTCGATATCCACAATAGACGGACTCACATAGCCAACACTTCCCGGAAGTGTGGGTGAGGTCCACTTTACCTGACCGTTAGTCTTGTCATACGCAATGACTCCTGCCTTTTCGGTCTGAGATGCCAGGATTACTGAGTCCTTGTATATCAACGGGTTCTGGCTGATGGCCCACCTCGGCACGTTGCCACCGCCGTAGTCCTTCCATACATTCTTGTTCCAGACGGGCTTGTGTGTCCGTACGTCAAAGCAATAGACATCACCGAATGACCCGCATGTATATAGGTAATTGCCTTCAATGGCAGGAGTACCTCGAGATCCGGGGTGGCTTACCCTTCCCCGTGCTTCGTATGTATAGGACCACTGCTCATTGCCCGTATCAAAATCCAGGCAGCGCAGCACGTCTTGCTTACCGCTGATACGGTCCAGGACATAAACCTTGCCTTCGCTTACTGCGGCTCCGCCATAGCCGGGCCCAAGTGAGACTGTCCACAGTACTTTCGGACCGGCCTTGGGCCACGAGCGCAGCAGTCCTTTTTCCGGCGACGTCGCATTTCGATTTGGCCCAAGATACTGCGGCCAATCCGCTAAAGTGCTGCAAGCTATCATCACTACAATTGTCACAATCAACATCAAGTTAATCTTCATCTTCTTCATTCCTGTTAAAAACATGAAATCCTCATTCCAATAACTTCGTTCCAAGGGCTTTGTTTAATCTTCGTACCCTGGGGAAAAACGCACGAAAATCAAACAACCGGTATATAGCCGATATCTACTATACAAACGATTCAAAAAACCTGCTAAAAATTTAGGTGCAGTATCGTACTAAATCATTTTCGAAATTGCAACTAATTTCAGTAGGTTGTGCCATTGTTTGATGGAGTTACACATGACGTCTTTCGTATTTCAATTTAAAAAAACATTTTATAAATATCACAATTTTGCATTATCTAACACGAACGGGGCTTATGCCAATTAGGTATAAACCCCGAATTTATACAAATCTACTACATACTTTTACTGAACAGCCAAATGCCGTCTTACGGCGCCGGCGGATAAAGTCGAATATCATCGAAGT
>CAZWME010001180.1:0-1669 GCA_964634515.1 uncultured Pirellulales bacterium
TAGTCTCTTTGGCTGAATACTGTCTCCGCTGCCGACGATACAGAATAATCAGCCAGATTACCAGCCCCAGAATCAGTCCCGCTCCAAGGATCGGATTTAGATGTGTTTGCCAACGAAGTACTCCCATTAGCTTGACCTCCGGTCGGCTGCCGTATCAGAAGTCGATCTGCCAATAATGTTCCTAACACGACGGCTTAGCATGTTAACTGGAGACCACAATCGACCTTTATATTTTTCAGAGCTCTCTGACGCCGTTTCTGCGCCCTGTATCTTTTCCTGACCGGACCCAGAGAGCCTTGGCGCACCCAGCCAACCTTCGGCTAACAACGCCAGCGTTGCCAACAGAAGCAAAGGCAAAAACAGCTCTACCGATCTTGCCTGGCCTTTATGGTATTGCTCAAAGTCAGCCGCCTCATCAAAGGGCAAAATCTTATGTGCTATTTGACCCAAAGCCGCAACTTCAGGACCTTCGACAAATTGTTCCAATCCCTCTTTCTCAGATGCTCTCACCGATATACAGTATTTTTTATCACCGGCCGTAACGAGGTACACGCCTGTCCTCGGAAAGGCCGGGATTTCCTGCTCTTTGCCTTTCCAGTCCATCGAATCACCAACTAAAGAAAGAATCTCAACCTCGCCGCCCTGCGCCCTGATACCACGCGGACGCTCTCCCGCCACTAATGATATCGCACCTTCCTGCCCGGATGAAAATCCCGCAACCGCCATGCGTTGCGCAATCATCACCAATAATCCAGAAGAAGGCAGTGTGTTCCAGCGAGAAGTAAAGGCCGTACCGCTAACGAAAATATTGCCTTTGCCCATTTTCCTCTGTGCGATTACTACTTTTTGAAAATCAACTCCTAAAAGCGGACTAAACTCACCGGATAATGCCAGCGGATGAAACACGTATGCGCTGACAGATTCCAGTTTTGAATTTCCTGTCGCTTCTTGAATTCGATTCCAGAAATTGTTTTTTTCGGTAAACACCTCCAGGCCTACACCCCGTGCATTCACCTCGCGGGCCTTTATGCTCGCACCGAGCCAATTTGCAAACTGTCCGGACATGGCCATTCGTCCGGGCCTGACGGATGGAACAACCAGAAGATTACCGCCGTTTTCCACGTACTCCTTCAGCCATGCCGAATCCGCCAGGGCGGATTGCATCCCGGCCCACGTTGTAACAATTAGAATCGGTTTTTCAAGGGCAGCACTCTGGCTCAACTGCTCCGGCAAGCTGAACTTCACTACCATACCCGTAAATTGCCCCTGCCCTGTAGGAGACAGCGCAACCGGCAGTACTCCGAACTCTTCAACTGCTCCACCAAATAAAACCGTCGCCGTCTCCTCACAAAACACACCTATCCCCGCTTCATTGTCCGCCGAGAAACCATCGCCTTCAATCCACGCCTTGACCCAGTGATACCCGGCCTCGTCCGGTGTCGTCTCCACTTCAACCGTGACGGCTCTTCCTCCTTCCACTGCTACGTTTTCCGTATTTTTTTGGTCCTGGTTGTCAATAGAATTAATCCGAACATTAGCCACATTACCCGAATTATTCTGCAGGACCAGACCGATTGTGCAAGGGTGCTTGGGCAGAACTTTTTCCTCGGAAAATTGGACCGCCGCTATCGCCACGTTAGCCTCGTCTCTCGCTTCTGAATCGACCTTA
>CAZWME010001181.1:0-1669 GCA_964634515.1 uncultured Pirellulales bacterium
GTTGGGGATTTTTTTATTCACACGTGCTATCCGGCTTCCGATGATATGATGTCGGTGAATTTCGGAGACAGCAGTCTGCGCTCGACGGGAGCGCGGACTATACGGATGCTGCTTGCCAACGGCTATGATGCACCGGAATATCACTGGTATTTAAGCCGGACCGATTCAGGATTGGGTGATCCCGTGGGGCTGGTCTATTATGAGCTGAGTACACGAGAATTCCTGCCGAATGGTTTTACGAAGTCGATGTTGTATCAGGACATCGGCTGGGCAGTCCTGCGCTCATCGTGGCGGGATGATGCGACTATGCTGGCGATAAAGTCGAGTTTTGCGTGGAACCATGCGCATCCCGATGCGGGCTCTTTTATACTGTTTCATAAGGGAAGGCCACTGATTATCGATTCCGGCAATTGCTCATACAGCAGGCGGGAATATACGAGCTACTACCGTCACAGCAAAGCACACAACGTTATACTTATCGATGGTCACGGGCAGAATCCTGAAGACTGCGGCAACGGTGACCGCGGCACGGTAACGCCCGGACGGATACACAGGCTGATAGATCAAGCTGGGCTGAAGTATGTATTGGCAGATGCAACAGGGCCGACATCTTGGAAGTTTTCGCGTAATTACCGTCATTTTTTGTGGCTTGGTGGTGCCATACTGATATTTGATGATGTGCGGACTCACGAAGCGGGCAGGCTCGAATGGCTGCTGCATTATCAGGACAAGGCGGACAGGCAGAACGGCAGGATATTACTATCCAATGGAGATGCCCGGGCGGTAGTGCTGTCGTTGTTTCCGGAAGAGATAAATATAACCGAGAAAAAAGGTTTGAAAGACCACGACCCTGATACCGAGGTAACTTACTTAGCTTTGTCGCCCGAGGAGATTGGACGGGAGAATAAGTTCATAACAGCCGTGCTGCCGTTAGGCTCTGGTGATAAAGAACCGCAAGTGCAAATCGAACGATTAAAAGCAAACGATGCGATAGGTGTCCGTCTTAGCGAAGGAGAAATGGTTACGGACGTGTATGTGAACCTGCGGGCGGATGGCCGAAAGATGCATCGCAATAGTTGTAACATAATTGACGGCTGGGACACCGATGCGTACATGTTCGCCGTTACCCGGCCTAAAGGGGCTGATAAGGGTAATCCGGAATCGGTGGTGAGGTACTTTGTAGCCTGCGGTAGTTATCTGCGCAGAGACGGCAAGGTCGTGCTCAATTCGCTCTCAAAGGTTTACACAATCTTTGTTCCTAACGAATGATTATTTCTGTACAGGATGATACAGATTTAATATGATTTGGAGAAACAATTGGTGTTTGTTCTGGAGGACATACTATGAGTGAATACATTTGCACAAGACGCGGTTTTTTGAAGGTTGCCGGTGTAGGCTTGGCCGCATTATCTATGCCGGGTATTCCGGCTTTAGCAATGGAAAACAACAAGCCCAACATCCTGTTCATCTTTGCCGATGACCAGTGTTTTGAAACGCTGCGGTCTTTGGGCTGCTATGAAATAGAAACGCCGAATCTTGACAGGCTTGTTCAGAGCGGCGTTACTTTTACGCACGCGTACAATCAGGGCGGCTGGCATGGCGCTATATGTGTGGCCAGCCGGACAATGCTCAATACGGGTCGGTTCCTGTGGATGGCCAGAGAGTTTGA
>CAZWME010001182.1:0-1668 GCA_964634515.1 uncultured Pirellulales bacterium
AGCTAATACCTTTTCGTGATTATTTTTTACACTGGCCATCATTGGATTAGTCGTTCTGGATATCACAATATGCTTTGAATACTACAACGCTTCCGCTCGGTCGAGGGATTTGCTGGGCGTTTAATATTTGAATTCCGCTTAGTAGCTCTGCTTTCCTCACTGCATCTGTGTAGTCAAATGCAGTTGACAGCAAATCGGCCTGTCCCTTTATTTCAATAGACGCTCCGCTGGGCTTGGATATGAACTTCAGTTCGCTTATTGAGATCGCCTTTGGTGTATATCTGTAAAGTTCATCAATTATCGCAACTATTTGGCCGCGATTCGATAGTTGTCTTTGTATCGCTTTTACTCGCTGGCGCTTACTATCAACAGTGCCGGCAGTACGCTCTATTGGAGCAATTTGTGATTCAATCACACGGGACATCCTCTCAATTCTCCAATTCATCGCCACAAGACATATCCACACTAATAGAACCAACACCAAAGAGAGAGAGCCCGTAAGTAAGTATCTGAACAACAAGGCTTTTTGCGTATGCCTTCTTGCATATTGTTGCGGGAGCAGATTCGAATGTGGGAGTTTTGAATTTGCAGCCAATTCAAGTAAACCTGCGGCTACAATGGCCTCGCAACCAAACCTGTCATCATCATTCTCAGATTTGCCGTTACCGGTACGGTAAAGGATTCTCGGATTTGGAACAATGGAAACCTTATTAACAACAGTTGGCTCACGCAGGACAGAACAAAATAGATTCTTTATTTCTGAGACGTATTCCTCTGTACCGCCAAGAAAAAATACGGGGATATTTTTCAGCGAAGTAGGTAATTCCTCTCGTTGGTGTAATATCTCTTGCACAATTTCATGCAAGAATGCCGTGATATCACCATCAATCAAAGTCAGCTCATTTGCTTTGTGAAAATTACCGTTCATGCCTGTTTGAACAGTGCAGTTATTCTTGCTTATAAGGATACTTATAACCGGTTCGGTTGTAACAGTGCCGGCTGAATTAAACCAGCTTTGTATTGCTAATGAGTTTAAGGTGATTCTGTGAGGTTCGATTCCAATGGCTCTGTATGGTTTCAGGTGCTCATTAAGCGTGTTTAGCTTCAGAATGCAAACTAAAATATTTAACATGCTATCTTGTTTATTCAAAAGCGTAGATCCGTAAACAATTTCGTCCACCGGTAGTGGGACCAAAGAGGATAGTTCAAATTCAATCATTTTTTCAGCTTCAGCCAAATCTGATGCTGGTAAAGTGAGTGGCTTTAGAATGCATGAACTTCTTGGAATAGCTACAGCCCACTTTTTTACTGATATCTTCTTTTTATCAATTGCCTGCTTAAGTTGTTCTAATGAGTCAAACCGCACACAATGGGGTGTGCCATTAGATTTCGCACACACAATGACATTTCCATCTTCGGCAAGACTTAATGATGCCCACTCTGTTTTAATTGTCGTTGACTTCATTATAACAGCCTTTCCAAATATAGGATCTGGGGCTGAGAATCCGTAATTTTTACCGTTGCCATAAGACAGCATTTGATGGTGTTGTTTAGTCCTGCAGATGAGAATATCCGAAAATATTCAGAGCTGAAACAGCAGTACTGCTGCAACAGTTCAATTTGCAGTTCGGTTAGCCCCTCCACGTTCGCAAATTCTTCCGAACTGGT
>CAZWME010001183.1:0-1659 GCA_964634515.1 uncultured Pirellulales bacterium
CCAGATTGTCTGCGCCGATCATTACTGTAGAATCTACACCAGGACCAAATGAGAATTCTCCACTATTTCCTTCTTCGCCATCGATATACATCGTTGCAGTAGTTCCGTCAAACGAGACTGCTACATGCAGCCATTGTCCTATCGGTGGAGCGTTTGCATCTGCGGCTGTTTGGCCCATGCGAGCGAAGAAAATATTACCAGTATTCATATTCATCTCTAAATACCACATCAATGGCCCTTGTTCAGCAGTGCTCCAACCGTCTCTCTTGGCGACTACCCCTTGCCAAGCGCTGTTCGGCCCACCCCATTTAAGCCACAACGTAACAGTAAGTTGGCCTGTATCCTCAGATGGATTCCAGGTCCCGCAATCGACCCACGCAGAGTTTGTGTTATCAAAATTGAGTGCCATGCCAAAATCAGGTGGTCCATCCACCCAGTTAGGCTCAACCAGCGTCACGCCATCGTGACCATAGCCCGAAGCATCTGCGATTACGGTTCCAGACCCCTCGTTCATCGGGTAGTACGCCACAAGTTCCCCAAATGCGCTCTTAACAGCAAAACTCAGCACCAACACAAAAATTAGATAGATCAATCCGCCACATCGTACTTTCAACTTTTTACACATAATATTCCTCCTTCAAAAAATGCTGAAGTTTTTAAAAATGTGCTTTGGCCACGCACCAAAACACATATCTCCAGTATATCATATATTTATTCAAATTACAACCTTATTAACCAGTTTACTCCGGTCGATACAGACGAATATCATCGAAGAACACGTGACCGCTATCACCGCCGGAAGTCGGATTGGCTTTATGACCGAAGCCGATGGTCATCGAGCGGACATTATTAAGGTTCACTCCCTGTTCGCTAAGCGTTTGCAGCGGAATGTCCCATCGGGTCCAATCGGTAGTCAATGCCGCGTTCGCGTTGCCGTTTTCGACAATAACATTATCGACAACGATAAACATCGGCTCGGCTACGTTGTTCGGGTCGCCGCGATAAAACAGCGTCAGCGTAACAACATCATCCCGAGTCCAGTTACGGTCGGAAGAATCAAATGTCCTGGTTACCTCAGAGATCGGAGCAGTGCTGTTGTCGTAGAACAAGGGCATCGACCATTGACCTTCATGAACAATTACGTCTTCGAGGTAATGCTCTCCGGCAACAAAATCAGGATCGGGGTAACCCGCTGTCGAACCGTTTGTCGGGATGTCGAATCCATCCAACCACGTATTCCAAACCTCATCGGGTGGATAGTCGTTGTAGTCCTCAAAATCATCCACGACAAGATAGTTGGCCACAGTAAAGCTCCAGACAGCACCTGGCCATAAGTTGGCGTCAACTGTGTTGACCTCATCGACGGCCCAGTAGTAAGTCTCTTCTAAATCAAGCGTACCTGGACTGTAGCTCGCGTTGGTCAATACATGCTTAACAGCAACAGACCGATCATTGACATCATCGAAGAGGCTGCTGAAGTATAGTTCGTGCCCGTTCGCCTTGTCGATACGCTCCCCCGGCAGCCAAGAAAGAATAGGCTGCCTCTCCACATCCGTCACACTGTTAGGCGGATACGGGTTAGTGGCCGACAATGGCACATACATATGACGTGGTAACAGATAGACACCGGGAATAATCTGCGCGGTACTAACGTCGGTA
>CAZWME010001184.1:0-1659 GCA_964634515.1 uncultured Pirellulales bacterium
AAGGACGGGCAAACGGCCTTTGCGGTCGGCGCATCGGTTGGCGACTATGTGGAAAAAATCGAAGAGCTTATTAAAAAGCCCCTGTTAAGGAAGGAATTGGCAGAAAACGGCCGACAGCTAGTTTCCCAAGAGGGTACGGAGCAAATCTACAGACAAAGAATCCTGAATTTGGTTGAACGCTGTTGGCACAACTGGTAAGGAATTATTGGATTGATAGCTAAAGTTTCAAGAATAAAGCAAATGGCCGTGCGGGACTGGTCTCGTCTTTTTACTACCGGCGTGCCTCATCTTTTTACAGCTCTGCTGTTTACGCAGGGTATGGGGCTTATCAGGCGAATCTGCCTTGCAAGAATTCTCTCTGTCCCAGAGATAGGCCAGATGACGTATGTGATGCAAATAGTTGACCTTATCGCCATAATAGCCGACCTCGGCATCTGTACAGCAGTCCTCAAATATGCTGCAGAGCCTGTGGATGTTAAAGAAAAATCAAGATTGTACTCTTCCGGTTTGTTCTGGGGAACTGCTGTTGCCGTTGTCGTGTCGCTTTTTTATATGCTTGTGGCTTTGGCTATCAGCGGCCATGAGACAGGAGCAATCCGTATCTTTATGCTTATGGTCGTGCCATATATTCCTTTGTCTGCAATGGCCAGGATTCCCTTAACTTATATGCAGGCCTGCAAGCAGATTAAGCGGGCATCCGCATATACAATCATTACAAGACTGCTGAGTTTTACTGTAATCATCCTCGCGACATATTTCTTTAAGCTGTGGGGTTTCTTTGTAACCGTAACCGCAATGCCACTGAGTAATTTGATTATTTTGCTGCTGGCAACCAGGAGACATCTTGTCCGCCCGTATTTTTCAAAATCTCTCCTGAAAAAACTGTCCACCTTTGGTTTTGTAAGCATGCTTGCCAATGTCGCAGGTTTTGCAAATGTAACTATAACAGTTGTTCTTCTGCGAAATCTCACAAAATCCGACGAACTTGTGGGGTATTATTCGATTGCTCTTGTGGTTATGAATAGTTTTCGCTTGATTCCCAATGCAATTCTCAGAGTTGCCTTTCCGTATCTTTCCGGCCTGATTTATGACCACAAACGGCTCAGGCAAAGAATGTTCGAGCTAAGCATTAAGCAAAGCGCACTGATGTTAGGCCTTTTTATGGCATGGTATTTTATTGGGAAGAGCATCATAAGCATCGTTTTCGGAGCACAGTATTTACGTTCATTCTACCCGTCTGTTTTGTTAATTTCTGCAATGATCCCCTTTTCGATGGGGGCTGTAAGCGGCTATGTACTTCTTATCCTCAATAAAATCTACTTAAATTTAACGGTCGCAACATCTCAACTTGTCGTTAACCTAATCTGCTGTGTTGTCTTCATCCCAAAATATGGTATATACGGTGCAGCCATTGCCTTTTTGGTTTCAGAGATTTGTTCGCGTTCTTTGTCTCTATTAATATCTAACCACGTTACAAAAAATCTCAGTAGCGAGTGAGAAATGAGCCATAATGTAAAAATCGGAGATAATTTCTTATTTGAACTGCCGGATCGCTGCGTTGCAAATTATTTAGCGATTGGAAATAATAAACCTTATATACTGATTTAAAAAGCTAAATTCTAAATATTTGCCCTTCAAGGAGTTGGCAAGTTGCAAAAA
>CAZWME010001185.1:0-1657 GCA_964634515.1 uncultured Pirellulales bacterium
GTGAATTTGAAGGCTTTAAGAAAAGGGCTATACCTTGGGGCGGAGGGGGGATGTAAGCTTTGGATTGAAAGAAGTTCGCAAAAACAAAGAGAGAGTGCAGTTTACACGTCAAGTCGATCGGTATAGGCTATTGTATTGTTTATTGTTTTTGTCTAACGTACCGCTAGCTATATCAATCGTTCCTGCTTTGCTCTGGCTATTTAAAACATGGCCTCTTTATAAACTTTTCCCACCACTTTGAAGTGAAGACATGATATGGAGGACTAAGGTTTTAAGATTTCTTTCACGCATAAACTCTACATACTCTTTAGAATGGTAGATATTTAATAGCGGTAGGGGCCGGCATATTTAAATAAGCCGTATTTTCAAGACCGTAACAAGAATACTCGGATCAAATGTCAGCTGGATTCGGTTCGTATATGTCCTGTTAACCTTGGTTGAAATCAGCAAAATTAATCCTAAGCTTTGTAGATATGATAGATTTGAGTAAAAATGCACATAACTGAAGAATTCTTCATTGAACTGGGTACTTATTTTACGATAGGTTTCATAAACATCTTTGACAAAACCGGTCCGTTGGCTGAGAGCTGCTTTTAAGATTAACAGATTCTTGTCATTTAAGTCTTTGACCACATCGAACATAATATCACGCCTTGCTTTCTCAAAGTGCTCTCTTAACGATGTCTGCGGCTCCAGTGCCCATAGATACAAAGTCTTTATAGCAACTCTGACATCTGAATTGGTATTTTTTACGGTAAGAGCGGCTATTTCAGCTATGGTTTTTTCAGGAATGGAATTTAAACCGATCCTTGCTCTTTCTTTCAGGATTTTTTGAATCTCGATGGCGTTGTAGGTGCTAAAATGAATTATCTCCGACTGAAGACTGCTCATTATAGATTCGTCCAATGAGTTTATAAATTTTGGATTATTGCTCAATAGAATAGCCATATAATTATTTTCAGACCTGCTGATAAGATAGAGGATATCCTTGTGTCTATCTTTGTCGCTCATCAGGTCAATCTCATCAAGAATAAATACAGTTTTGCTTTTATTGCTGAGGACAAATCCCTGCCATAACTCGTCAAGACTGCAGCCTCGCGGACTTGCACCAAGTAATGAGGCGAGAATCTTAAAGCTGGTATTATGCTGGCGGCAGTTTACATAGGCAAAATTCAGTCCTCCCTGTTTTGTTAGTATCTTCATAAGATATCTGGCTGACACACTTTTACCGCAACCTCGGGAACCTAATATTATGGCATTATTGGCAATACCGGTTTGACGGTATCGAAGTATAGCATCAATTATGGGCTTGGTCTCCTGACGCATTAAGGGCTTGTCAGGAATATAATTAAAATCAAATATCTGAAAGTCTCTGATCCTGTTGGAGGTTTTGGTCAGATCGTTTTGTTTTTTTAGCAGATATTCCCGGATGTCCATTTTACGCATTAACTCCACTGTACGTATAAACTCCCAGGGTTTATAAATGTAACGGCACCGGACTCTTTCAGAATCAGCTACTGACCCATGAAATTCTGTTACATTACATCTGAATAAACAGCGCTAACAGTTATTCGCTTCAACGAAAATACAAACTACTGTTATCAATGATTGCAAAAGAATGGTAAACAAATGTAGATAATACGAATGGAGCTGCTGC
>CAZWME010001186.1:0-1655 GCA_964634515.1 uncultured Pirellulales bacterium
TCATTACTCCATAGTATCCCTGCAGAAAATTTTGTATAAGCAGCACTTTCATTCGGCAATCCGGCTATTTCTTTTTCATTATAATAATCAGTTCGGCCAGTAAGCCGAAGAAAAATGTCTGCAGTCCCAAAAAGGCACAACCAAGCACAGCATTTGCATGTACTACGGGCTCAGATATTTTGCCTAATAGCCACAGAACAAGTTCTACACTGAATACGGATGCCGCAACAAGAAGGAACAATAGGCCCACAGGCAGGAAAAATCTCATCGGCTTTATGCTTATAATCACAAGAATAAGCTGCGGCAGCACCTTTAGCGGGTATTTTATTGAAACGAAAGATACTCCTGTTGTCCTTTTACGAAACACGACCGGCGCGTGGGCAAATCTCATTCCCTGGTGATAGGCATCGAGAAGGATTTGCTGGGTGTAGTTGTAATCACCTGGTACATTGAACACAACCAGGTAGTCATGATTTACTGCGAAAATGCCGGGCTGACTGTCTTTCAGGGGCCAGCCGGTCAGCATACTCATGAGTTTAGTGAAGACTTTATTGCCGGTCTTTCTTACGAGCGGCATATTATATTCGATGCGGTCGAAGCGATTGCCGTAGACAATGTCCGCTTCATCATTCACTATCGGTTCTATTAAAGGAACGATGTCGTTTGGGTCATGCTGAAGGTCTGCATCGAACTTTACAGCTATGTCGGCATTATCTTTTTTGGCCGCTGCAAGACCGCTTCGTACAGCAGCACCGAGACCAAGGTTTACTTTGTGCCTGATAATCCTGTCGGCTCCGGCTGCTTCTGCCAGTGAGGCGGTTTTATCTGTTGAGCCGTCGTTAACCACATAAACGAGGAGCTCAAAACCTACCTTTCTTATATCGTCGGTGACGGCTTTAAGAGAGGTTATCGTTTCCTGTATTGTTTCCTGTTCGTTGTAAGCTGGTACTACAACAACGAGTTTCTTGGTCGCATCTTCGGCGCTATTCATATATCTAATCCCTTTTCTTTTATTTTTCAGGACCTCAATATAACCCTAAAATCATACACGACAAGGGCCAATCCGAGAAATTTCAATTCGTGCTCCTTTTGAGGACGGTGATTTCTGGGCTGAGAGATGATTGTTTTTTCATGGGCCAGCCGGCAAAACCAAGTATGGTTCGCTTCGGATAAAAATACAGATTCTCAAAGTGTGCGATTTCGGTGTAACCTAAAGAGCCGTCGAAAATCGCCCTGACAAAATCTTGGTCGAATGATGCCCGCCTATAAGCAGGGCTGGTCATAATAACGTAGTCTGGAATGGGTCTTTTCTTTAGAAGTCGCTCGGTCTGGCGAGGTTTTTCCCAACGGGGCTCAAAGCGAGAGAAGCCTTTTAAATGAAGCCTCGGGGCATAATTTATTCCGGAAAACGTGGCGATATGGGCGTTTTTGTCGATGTTTTCTACAAACCATTGCTCGGCCCTATAGCGTGAATCGGTTAACAGTTCGGCGTCGAGGCCTATGCAGTAAAGAATAGACGGAGTAAATAAGAATATAATGACAGCAAGGGCAACTATCTTCGGTATCTTTTTAGCAGCTAACAGGTCCGAACAGCCTTTACCGATAAGCATAGCTAATCCGACAAAACCCGGAATAAAATACCGCGGTATGCACAG
>CAZWME010001187.1:0-1652 GCA_964634515.1 uncultured Pirellulales bacterium
CATCGGGTAGGTTTTCGAGTTGATTTTCGGTTGTTTTTGGATTATCTTTGTAAGCTGGTTTGTAAGCGCTTTCTTTGTCTTGTTGTAAGTCTTTTGTTAAGTTAGTGTTATCATTTTGATGCAGCGGACTTCGAATCCGAAGGTTGGAGGTTCGAGTCCTCCCGGGCGCGTTCAAGATAGAATAAAACAAAAGCTTAGTTATGTAGCGAAGAGTTTGATATGAGAGGTATTGGGTGACTATAATCCATGGATCGGAGAGAGCATAGTATTAGACATAAAAACATTTGTTTAATGTAAAAAGCCTGATTTGAATGAATACGGATAATCTTTTCTTCAATAAACAAGCCCGTTCTCAGGTAACTGTGGCACACGGCCACGGTCCTTATAACAATACACTAACAGCCTTGAAGTCTTTTCCTTTGCAGGAAGTGCGTGGCAAGCGCGTGCTGCTCAAGCCCAATGCCGGACGTTTGGCGCACTTGGGTGAGGGTGTCACTACACATCCGGAGGTTGTTGCAGCAGCTATAGATGCATTTCGTCAGGCCGGTGCCGAGGTGGCTGTGGGAGAAAGTCCGATTACCGGCGTTAAAACCCTGGATGCTTTTGATACTACAGGCATAGCAGCCGAAGCACAGAAACGTGACTGTCCGCTTATCGATATGGATCAGCGCCAGTTTGTTAAGATGGACATACCGGACGGTCGCGTATTGCATAAGTTAAAGCTCTGCCCGGAGGTCATGGAGTTCGATGTAATTGTTTCCATACCGGTAATGAAAATGCATATGCACACAGACGTAACCCTGTCGGTTAAAAATATGAAAGGCTGTTTGTGGCGGCGCAGCAAAGTGCAATTGCATATGCTTCCGCCGATCGACGGCAGCGACGAAAAACCCATCAATGTGGCTATCGCAGACATGGCCTCAGTTTTGCGCCCACATCTTGCGATTATAGATGGGACAGTCGGCATGGAAGGTCTCGGGCCGAGTGCAGGGCAGCCCGTATCCCTTGATTGTGTAGTGGTGAGTGCGGATGCATTTGCCGCTGATGCTGTGGCTTGTCGATTGATGGGCACACGTGCGGAGGATGTTCCTCACCTTAACATTGGTGCCGAGCGCGGATTCGGCGTGATTGATCTGGACCGGATAACAATAACACCTGAGAACTGGCAGGATTGGAGCTGCGACTTTGCGAGACCGCCGCAGAATCTGTCCATCGAATTTCCAAATATTACTGTCAAAGACAATAACTCATGTAGCGCCTGTCAGTCGACGCTACTGTTGTTTCTTAAAGACTACGCAGACCGGATTTTTGATTATTTGCCGGACCAGGACCATTTAAATATCGCCATTGGAAAGGGACATACGGACCTGCCTGAAAAGACACTTTGTGTTGGCAATTGTGCGGCGGGATGCAGGGCGAAAAGCCTGTTTGTGCCCGGTTGTCCACCCGTGGCCAGTGAAATCCTGAAGAAGCTGACCGGGAAAACCTCGTTAGATCCTAAATAAATAACACTTTGCATTTAGCGTCCTTCGTTGTGATAAGAACTGTATCTGTGAAACCCAATAAAAGTCTTTTAGTTGTTATTTACAACTGCCCTGTTTAATTTAACTTTACCTAATCAAAAACATGGTTTAAGATTTTCTTTAATGTGT
>CAZWME010001188.1:0-1642 GCA_964634515.1 uncultured Pirellulales bacterium
TGTTCCGAAAAAGACCTGGTGCGATGCACCAAAGAGACCCGGCGACCAGGTAAGAGTCGGAGTCTGTATAATATCCACAGCGCCGTTGGAGGGATTCGGGCTGCTTACGGCGCCCAGAGTCGTGAAACTCCAGACATCACCTTTATGTGTTTCGACAATATCAAACTCATCGATCCGCCAGTAGTACGTTTTACCCAGTTTAAGCGTATCGGGAGTATAGGTTATATTTCCCTGTGGTAGTCCGCCGGATGCGTTGTTCACATCGTCGAAATTATCACCGAAATATACGGTGTGCAGTTTCGCACCGAAACCTTCCGTCCAGCTAAGCTCCACATCCACGTCTATAGAATCGGCACCATCAGCCGGGTCTGGTTGGTAGGCAGTCTTAGGGGGAACACCAAAGCTCCAGACATTGCCTTTCCACGGGCTGTTCGGTTCGGCGTCGTTTACCTCATCGATTCTCCAGTAGTAAGTTGTGCCCGGAACAAGTCCATCCGGATAAGGAAATCCGGGAAAGCCAATGACCAGATTTGCCTCCGACTGGTTACCAATGAATGTTCCTTCTGCTCCATCGTTCACATCATCAAGATTTTCACCCAAATAAACATCGTGTGAGAGAGCAAAGTCTCCGGGTACCCAGCGAAGATTAATCCATGTATCTTCATATATATCACCATCAGCCGGATCCGGATTCATGGCACGAGTAAGATCCTGGACTTCAGGCTCGGCACCAAAGTACACTCTATCAATCCATACCTTTGTGTTCAGGTCACTACCAACCATGCCCCACCATTGGCCCTTTAGCATCAAATACATATTTACAGACCAACCGGGATGATCAGCGGTGCTTTCGTCTTGATGTGTGTATTCAAATACGTACTCCTGCGGTTCGGTGGTTAGCTGTACCGTAGTAAAAACAATGTCGATCCAAGCAGGAACTTCCGGCTTGGAGAGTTGGATTAATACGACCATTTCCCTTTCCTGGTCAGCCTTAGCTATAAAGCCGAAAGGATATGTTTGGCCCTGCACAAGGTTAGGTATCCCCTGGGAAATCCCAATGGAAGCTGCTGCGGAAGCATCGGTAATATCTATCAATACCGTATTCTTCCCTGACAGGGCGCCACTTTGGACAACCTCCAAAGTGAAACCAGTACCAGCAGTGCCATAAGTCCCCCACGAATTGAGACTATCGTTAAATTCGCTATTATTAAACTGATTTTCCTGCGCCTGGGAAATTGAGCCGGACAGGACAAAGACCAAAACAAAAGAAATTAAACAAAACACTTTCCTGGACATAATAATCCTCCTAAAAAAACAATGACAGGTTGTTAATTGAATTGGAAAACATTTTCACTGTGAAACACAAAGCCCACTTTTAAACTCGGCGCCTCACATAATACACATCCTCCTCTATTGAAAACAAACAAAATCCACAGATACCGGAATTTACGAGCACAAAATCAACCTCACTTATACCAAAAAGACAGCTCCGCTGTCAATGAAAAAAAGGGCCCATACCGAATTGGTACAGGCCCCGAATTTACACATCTATTTCCTGGTTGTACTAAATGTCAAATCCCCGTTTAAGGTGCCGGTGGATACAGACGGATATCATCGAAGTATATCATACCAGAACCTCCGG
>CAZWME010001189.1:0-1637 GCA_964634515.1 uncultured Pirellulales bacterium
TACCTTTGACTGTTGGCGGCGGTATCTCCAGCCTTGAAGATATTGAAATGGTTCTTGAGGCGGGAGCCTCTAAAGTCTCTATGAACAGCGCTGCGGTAAATAACCCGGAACTTGTTAAACAGGCATCAGAAAAGTTCGGTTCCAAGAAGATCGTCGTGGCTGTCGATGCCTGTAGAAATACTGAAGTCCCTTCCGGATTTGAGTTGGTTGTTTCCGGCGGCACAAAACCGGTAGGCAAAGATGCCGTTGCCTGGACAAAAGAGTGTCAAGGTCTTGGAGCAGGCGTCATCCTCCCGACAAGCATGGACGGTGACGGCACACAGACAGGCTATGACCTGGAATTCACCAAGGCCATTTCAGATGCAGTGGAAATTCCTGTCATTGCTTCCGGTGGAGCAGGTACTCTTGAACATTTCTATGAAGGTGTTGTAAAAGGCGGAGCGGATATCCTTCTTGCTGCTTCTGTTTTTCACTATCGCACACTGAGTATTGGGAAGGTGAAGGCGTACTTAAAAAACAAAGGCATTGAAATAAACGAGTAAATATAACACATCTGCAAAGAAAAAAATAAATCTGTTACTACTCAGGTACTTAAGTTATTGATTTTAAATGTCCGTTCATGCTGAGCTGGTCAAAGCATGATCTATTTTCTGTACAAATGAGCGGAAAAGAATGTTTTGATACCTGAGTAATAACAATAATTCTATAATTTATTGTTTATATTTTATGATTTTTCACGCCAAGTTTTGGTTAGCGGACATATTCTAAGGAGGTTATAAAAATGATTGATAAAATTATCAAAAAATCATTGGATGATGAAGTTATCTCAGACGAAGAGATTGCTCAACTCTTTAGTGTTCCTCTGTTTTCAGTCGATTCTGCGAAAATCATCGCAGCTTCAAGGAAAAAAAGTGAAACTGCCAATAATGGTTTAGCGGAAGTACACGCTCAGATTGGTTTAAATATCGCTCCATGTCCAAAAAATTGTTCTTTCTGTGCATTTGCAGCTAAAAATAACGTATTCAAGGAAAAAACAGAATTATCAGTGCCGGAAATAGTAGATCGAGCCGGGCAGTTTGAAAAAGATGGTGCTAATGCGATATTCATCATGTCTACAGCCGATTATCCATTTGCAAAGTTTGTTGAATATTCTCAGGAGATTAAAAACAATCTTAAAGATACGACAATCCTTGTAGCAAATGTTGGTGATTTCAATTCTGATCAGGCAAAGCAGCTAAAGGATATTGGTTTTTCGGGAATTTACCATGCCGTTCGGTTGGGTGAAGCAATAGATACTTCAATTCCGATATCAAAACGATTGGAAACATTTAGACACGCTAAGAATGTCGGGCTGTCATTAGGCACTTGTCTTGAGCCGGTTGGCAATGAGCATACTATAGATGAATTGGTTAAAAAAACAATTATTACCAGGGATGCTGATCCTTGTTATAGTGGTTCAGCTCGCCGAATACCGATTCCAGATACTATTATGGCTAAATATGGCATAGTAAGTGAAGCTAAAATGGCTCATATTTTAGGTGTTGTTCGATTAGCTTTGGGTTATAATATTCCAGGTAATTGTACTCATGAACCTAATGTTATCGGGGCGGCAGCAGGCGCAAATTTACTTTGGGCTG
>CAZWME010001190.1:0-1633 GCA_964634515.1 uncultured Pirellulales bacterium
GATCTAACCATTGTTCTTCTGTATATTTTCTACTAGGAAAAGCATGTCCGACAAGATGTCTATAATTATCCCTGACCCATTCCCAAAACTTAGTATATTTAAGTTTCTGAAGTTCCTTAAATCGGGGCCAGGCCAAAGCATAGATTAGTTGTTCTTTGTTTAGCTTTTTTTCACCTCTCATTTTTTTGGGGTCTTCGCCGTTTTTTTTAATAATATCATTTGCGCCTTTAAAATTTTCCCCTTGTTAAAAAAACGACTCTAGTATTTTGACAAAGCAGAAAAATCGGTAATAAGGGCTTCTGCTGGTTCTACCCTCGCGATACAGAGAAAATACTGCATTAAATTTTTTGTCGAATGTTAAGCCCTGTGGTAATTCAAAATTAAAGGCTTGAGCTTCTTGAGGCTTGGCTTCCCAGTTTGCTTTATGTTTTTCATCTGTTACCGCTAATGCCCAGATACTTGTTGCCGAACTTTCAGCTACAGCCCAGAAGCTAAGTGTTCGTGCAATGGGGTTGTAAGCTTTTGATAATGCTTCTATTCTGTTTTTTTCTTGGACCTTACAACGAATCGTTTTTAGTCTTTGCCTGTCACTGGCTTCAAACAATACAGGTATATTTTCTGATTTGGTATTAATAAATATTGTAATATTTTTTGATTTATTTTTTTTTAATAAAACATCTGAATCCTTAACATTTCTGTTGTCTGTATTCTCTAGAAAAAAAGACACAATAAACTCTCGCTCAGATTTGTCTTTGTCTGAGTTCTGACAATTTACATGGTCTTTCTCCCATAAATTATATCCAAAGTGTGGTATCCACATACCAAAAATATAACAAAAATCGCAAGATTTTGCGAACCTTAAGTTCCTCAATTCTTCTTGACATCTACCACTATCTACCATTAATATATAATAAACCTAATTAAAAGGGGGTATACGCGAAATGGTAGAAGAAAAAAAAGATGATATACTCACCATTAACCAAACCGCCCAACTTCTAAAAGTTAGTCCTAGCACTGTTTATGATCTAGTCAGCGATGAAGGAGTGCCCGGGAAAATTTTTGCCAAAAAGGTCGGACGGTCATGGCGGATAACACGCAAAGAAATCGATAATTTCTTATCAGAGAAAAAAGGCAGTAATTATCAAATGTCTCTTAGCCAAACAGAAGTTATTAAAAGAAGTGGGTAGCTTTTATTAAAGTATTTATGTTTAAATAGAAATAGTGGTTAAACAAGCAAAATCTTTTTTTGACAATCCGGTCTATAAAGGGCCTCCCCTGGGTCCGAAACTAATGGTCGACCTTTCGGATCTTCCAGAGGAAATAAAAGAAGATATTCACCAAAAAATACTTACATATTATGGAAGACGACAAAGATAAAATAATTTTAAATCTTGAAAAAGAGATAGAAAGATTAAAAAAAGCCATAAAAAAACAACGCTATGGTTTGGTTTGGATGGATGTTCCAGAAGCATTTGAAAACGATGTTGAAAATAAATTACCAATCCTTAAAGAAGCGCCGGAGTTTTCTATAAAAAATAATGACGGCAAAACGACTCATATTTTAATTGAAGGCGACAATTATCATGCTTTGACCTGTCTGAACTACACTCACAAAAGTAAAGTTGATGTTATT
>CAZWME010001191.1:0-1632 GCA_964634515.1 uncultured Pirellulales bacterium
CCGTGCGTTCAATTTCCGCCAGTTCCTTGGCAGTTACCGAGACTTCGGTAAGTCTAGTGTTCACAATGGCTACGTCGCAGCGCCCCAGTATGGGGAGCAGCTCGTCCAGGTCAAGAAAATAGATCGAATCACCGCTTCGCTTCGAATAGATTAGCAGTGGCGTATCCTTCGATCGTTTCCGGGCCCGTAAAAGTTGAACCCGGATGCGAACCTCTGGTTCAGTTTGAATGGTGACGTCCTTGTATTCGGCGTAACGACTCGCCCAGCCGCCAAGGTTACGGCTGACTTGCGTGTCGAATGGAATTTGATTCGTCGGAAACCAGCGAAATGTCTTACTGCTCAACTCCGCAAGCAGCTCAGCCTTCCGTTTGCCCCATTCCTCAAGCGTGTTGTAGGAAACAGGTCTCACGCTTGGCAGAAACAGTTCATCGATGCGATAGTTGATCGCATCGCGCGGTAGTTTCTCCAGGCAGGCCAGCTCTTCCGCCGTCGAAGGTTTCTGGTCGCGATTTGTCTCGTTTTTGAGCGGCGAGCGGTCATTTCTTAGCCAGAAGTTCAACCATTGTCTAGTTTCGCGCCGAAAAAGCTGGCTGTCCGTATGCCCGACCGCTTCACTCACTTCTTTGATTCGGCCTGATGATTCCGGTTCGGAATACAGGTCGTATATTCGCTTGGCCCTTAGAAACACTTCTTTATGACCATCTGGTGGAAAATCCGCATCGCGTTGGCCACTGCAGAAAAGCAGCGGACGCGGTGCAATCAGCGCAGCAACGACACTCAAATCCGTCTGAAATGTATTGTGATAGTAAATGCAATCGCATTGACCATATGCGCGCCAATGCTTCGCCTGGGAACCAAACGTGTACGTCCCGCAAACTGGCACCGAAACGGCGATCCGCTCGTCCGCCGCAGCCGCATACCAACTGACAGCGCCGCCACCTGAGATACCGGTGATGCCAATGCGGGCCTTGTCCACCTCTATACGCGTTTCCAGATAATCGATTGCACGAATTGCGTTCCACACCTCGACTCCTGCTGGCGTGTAGCCACGTGAAAGCCAATCCCACCGGTTCAAATCGTGTATGCCATGGTGGATTCCCGGGACTTCACCGAATTCCAACGTATCAAGAATAAAACAAACGTAACCGTGCTCGGCAAACCATATGGCTCGGTCCTGATAATTCCATTTCGCGCCAAGCGGGTGTGGGGAATGGCCGCAAACATAGAGGATAGCTGGTAATGGGCCAGTCGATTTAGGACTCTCAGCTTTCGGAGCGTGTGGGAGGTAGAGGTTCCCTGTCACATACAACCCGGGAGAACTTTGAAAGACGATTTTCTCAATATCGTATCCGGAACGCTCGATAGTCCCAGTGATCCGAGCTCTTAACGGTGTGCGTTCCGGCATTGGATCGAGCCCCATCGTATACATGAAATGTTTGTACTGTACAGTTCGAGTCTCCTTCCACTCGTCGAGACTCGCAACATCATCGAGTGCACGGGAAGTTATATCCGCTGCAATACGTTTCAACGACGCAATGAACTGTTCATGTCGTCCTGCGGCATCGCCTTGTCCCGATGCCGGTCCCGATGATAAGCAACAGCAAACCGTGACTGTTGAGATGATTTTCCACA
>CAZWME010001192.1:0-1632 GCA_964634515.1 uncultured Pirellulales bacterium
CCCTCAGCCACACTAACGTTAGTACGATAGTTTCTCTCTTTACACTGACTGCATTCAAGCCAGACATATTCTCTTTTACTTTTCTTTTTAGCCATAAGGTTTATCCCTACCAGACAGGCCTACTTACATAACAAACATCTGATCGGTCCTAAGATGCCCGCCCGGATACAGTTTACCGGCCTAAACGCCCTTGGTTTTCGGCGCCAGCAGCTCCCAGAGAAGTTACCCGAAAATCTTTTATTCAAGAATTTTAACTACCACACCGGCACCGACCGTCCGGCCTCCTTCACGAATAGCAAAACGAAGGCCTTCCTCCATAGCAATCGGCGAAATAATCTCCACCTCCATCGCTATGTTGTCGCCCGGCATACACATCTCTGCACTTTTACCTTCTCTGCTCATCAGCGCAAGGACCGCGCCGGTAACATCGGTTGTTCTGAAATAAAATTGTGGTTTGTATTTCGCGAAGAACGGCGTATGACGACCACCCTCTTCTTTAGTCAAAACATAAACTTCTGCTTGAAACTTGGTATGCGGAGTAATACTCCCCGGTGCTGCAACAACCTGTCCCCGCTCTAATTCTTTCTTTTCAACACCCCGTAAAAGCAAGCCTACATTATCACCGGCCTGTCCGTCGCTGAGGGTCTTGTTAAACATTTCAACGCCAGTAACGACCGTCTTGCGAGTTTCCTTTGCCAGACCGACAATTTCAACCTCCTCGCCGGTATGGATTTTACCACGCTCAACTCTGCCTGTACCTACTGTACCGCGACCTTTAATGCTGAAAACGTCTTCGACAGGCATAAGGAAAGGCTTGTCAACATCACGCTCCGGAAGTGGGAAATAATCGTCAACCGCAACCATCAGCTCATCGATACACTTGCAGGCCTCATCATCCTTACCTTCGCTTTCCATCGCAGCTAAAGCCGAGCCCATAATAATAGGAATATCGTCGCCGGGGAATTCGTATTTGTTCAGCAGGTCCCTTATCTCCAGCTCGACCAGTTCTATCAGCTCAGGGTCATCAACCTGGTCCACTTTATTAAGGAAAACTACTATTTTGGGCACATTAACCTGACGGGCAAGCAGGATATGCTCGCGTGTCTGGGGCATCGGGCCATCACTGGCCGCAACAACCAGAATAGCACCGTCCATTTGGGCCGCGCCTGTAATCATGTTCTTGATATAGTCGGCATGTCCCGGACAGTCAACGTGAGCATAATGGCGATTTTCCGTCTCATACTCCACGTGCGCAGTATTTATTGTAACGCCGCGCTCTCTTTCTTCCGGAGCATTATCAATGTCTTCAAACTTCTTGACATTGCCGCCACCGGCCTTTTGCGCCAGTCGCATTGTGATTGCCGCAGTTAATGTCGTCTTGCCATGGTCAATATGGCCGATCGTTCCAATGTTGATATGTGGTTTTGTCCGTTCAAATACAGCCTTAGCCATCGTAAAATAAACCTCCAATGTACAGGGTTAGTATTTATTTGTCCCTATCTGGTTTCCTAATAACTCTTTTTCATACTTTATTATAATCAATTCACAGCCGGGTTTTCTGCCGCCCCAGCTTGACCAGCTTGCATTTAGCTGCTGATGGGGCTTGAACCCATGACCTCGTCCTTACCAAGG
>CAZWME010001193.1:0-1632 GCA_964634515.1 uncultured Pirellulales bacterium
CTCATGTACGACTACCGCAAACCGTGGGTCCTGCGCTGAGCCCCCTGTCATTCCGGCCGAGCGTTTTTCAACCGTAGGGTGGTCGGGTGCCATGCTTTCGCTCGCGAAAGCATGCAACCATGTCCGTACACACGCGGGAATCGGCGGTCTTGCCGCTGCGCGGCGGGTGTCCGTTCGACAGGCTCAGCGCAGGCCTCGCACACGGTGCGAATGGGTGTCTGGAAGCCACGCGATGCCGTAGCATCGAACAGCAACCAGGACGACGAGCACCAGGGAAACGACAACACCAACAACCACGACAACAACCAACGACTCCGTGGACACATCTCCCCATACGGGCCCGGTGAAACAAGGGCGGGGCAAGATCGCCCTTGACACGAGGGCGGTTATGGGTGTTCACGGAAGTGCCCATTGGTCGCCGGCGTCAGCCTCCTGCCCCAGGCCCGAGGCTCACCCAGCGCGGGTAGTAGATGTAATCGACTCGGCCGATGATGTCGCGCATGGGGACCGGCCCATACTGTCTGCTGTCCTGGGCTTGGTTCCGGTTGTCGCCGAGCACGAAGACGTGGCCATTGGGGACGGTCGTCTTGTCCAGGTTCCACCGTTTCCTGCGTTCCTGATCCGTTGCGTTCGTGCCGGGAGGCGCCGTCATCAGGACTTGATACGTGGCCGAGGCGTTCGTTTCCCGGAAGATCTCGCCCGCAAGCATCTTGTCTTCCCCGCCGTTGCAGGCGCCGACGCGGGTTCGCTGCAGCGCTTTGTCGTTGACGTACAGCGCGCCGCCGGTGATCTCGATGGTATCGCCGGGAAGTGCAACGACCCTCTTGATCTGTTTCTGGTGCCGCCGGTTCGGGTGGATGAACACAACGATGTCTCCCCTCTGCACCGGCCCGTCGTGGTAGGCGAGTTTGTTGGCCAGCACTCTGTCACCAAGTTGGATCGTGGGATGCATACTGTAGGTCGGGATAAAAAAGGCCTGGACGATCGCTCGCCTGACGAACAGGGACGAACCCATCGCCAGCGGCAGCGACAGCAGAACGAAGATGACGTAAACGTACCATCGGTTGTAGTCCCTCAGCACGTAATCAGCGCCGATTCTCCGGGCCGTGCGGGCGGCGTCGGCCACGGCGTAGATCCAGACGACAACAGACACGACGCCCCCGACGGCTGCCACTGTCCGTAGCCACAACGTCACCGGGAGGAAGGCAAATGGGCCCAGTACTCCCAGGACACTCCCAATGAAGAGCAACACCAGTCCCTTGCCGAACCTGCCACAGTAGACATGTCCCAGCCCCGTAACCAGCAGTGACAGAAGCAGTGCCGCCAGAGGGCGCCTTCTCGTGCTTTCCGCAACGGTTCCGCTTGGCATCTCAGGCTCCTTCTATTCAGGCATGGCCAGAATGAACGCAACGAGCAGACCGGTCCGCGCCATTGCCAGAGCCAGTGCCAGGATCAGCATCGCCGCGGCAACGTAACGGTTCGACAGAAGCCGGACGAGAACGCGCATCCCGACCGGCGTCGTTTCCCTTGGCCCCTGAAGTCGGCGGATCTCTTTCATGGCGCGGTCGGCGAAACCCTCTTCCACCGACGATCGAATCAACTTCATGCCTGATGGAATGGACATCTTGACCA
>CAZWME010001194.1:0-1627 GCA_964634515.1 uncultured Pirellulales bacterium
TATATTTTACAATGAGTTATGCTCATTGTTTTCTTGCAATCTCCTCCATTTCGGTTATAATGTAAGTTATTCAATCACAAATACTTACCGCCAAAATAAAGGAGATCTTATCATGCAACATTTTCAAACATCTTTCTTTTATGACTTCCAGGAGATGATCCGAAACGCTCCGCTGATCCGAAAATATTACTACATCTTCAAATCTCTAAATCTCTCAGCACTACAAGACAGAAACGATTCTTCAGGCAGAACCGGACACTCTCGACATGCCATACTGCGGGCATTTATCGTCAAGCATCTGGAAGCCATAAAATCCGTTCCGCAACTAATCAAATACCTCAACTCAATTCCGCCTCTGGCTGAAATGTGCGGCTTTGACCTGGGAGCCCTGCCGGACGAGTCACAGTTCTACCGGTTCTTAAAGAACACGAAAAACTCAACCCTAAAAGCCATTCACAAAAACGCAAACGATTTACTTATCGAAGAAGGCTTAATTTCGCTTGATGAATTCATGCTTGACTCAAAACCCATACAGGCCGCCACGAAAGAAAACAACTTCAAGAACCCAAACAGAAATACGACCAATAAGTCAAAAAAGCCAAGGCGTAATCCACGGGCAACATTAAGCTATTATTCCTGTCAGATAATAAACGGCAAAAAGCAGAATATGGTTTTCTTCTGGGGCTTTAGAACACATGCCGTAGTTAGCAAAGAAGGAATATGCCTGGTCGAGAAAACACTACCAAACAATATCACCGATCAGGATGCTGCATTCAGTCTTATCAGAGAACTCAAACGCAGATACCGCTTCAAAAAAGGGGCTATCTTCCTCGCCGATAAAGCATACGATGTCAGAGAACTTTACACTTTCATCGTTGAGCAAATGAAATCAACTCCATATATACCCCTCAATAAGAGAAACAGCAAAGATGATAAAACCTTTGGTCCACATGGCTGTCCTTTATGTGATGCAGGCCTCGAAATGAAATCTGCCGGCAAATGGACTGAAGGTAATCGTGATAGAATCAAGTTTCGATGTCCTCTAAAGGTAAGCAAAAAGCTCTCCGCCGAACACAATAATGTCTGTCCCGTTAATGACCCTTCGTTTGATACAGGCAAGTGCTACGGCTGCACAAAATATCTTGATGTCACCGATGATGCCCGCTCAAGAGTTCCAAGAGACAGCAAAGAATTCAAAGATACATTCAAGGATAGACAGACCATTGAACGGTACTTCTCCCGGCTTGGGGACAGAGAAGCCGAACAGACAACCCACTATGGTTTTACTGCCATAAGCAATCAGATGACTATCGCACATCTGACTGCCAGCCTTATTGCCGTAGCTGCCGGCATTTTACTAAAGCAACCTGAGAAAATGCGGTGCTATCGAACATTTGCCGATCCACCAAATTTACGCAGAGCCTGCTAATTGACCTGGTTAGTACTGAAAGATTAACTTTTCAAAGAGCTATAACAAAGTCGTAGGAGACGCTTTGCCTAAAAACAGGCCCCAAAGCCTCATATTACATCAAAACCGCTTTTTTTGTTGCCAAATCCATCTCTACTACGAATTAACATCATTTACTCGACTCATTTGCTAAAATCTCACTAATTTTGCAGAAGCCTT
>CAZWME010001195.1:0-1625 GCA_964634515.1 uncultured Pirellulales bacterium
TTCTTGTGGTTACAGAGCCTACTCTTTCAGGAATACATGACCTTGAAAGAGTTGCACAGCTTACATCAAGTTTCGGCATTCAAACTCTGGTCTGTGTAAATAAAGCGGACATTAATCCTGAGATGACGGAAAAAATCGAAAAAGATGCTAAAGAGAAAGGCTTAAAGGTTATCGGCAAAATACCTTACGATGAATCCTTCACAAAAGCACAGATAATGAAAGCAACGCTGATTGAGTACACCGGCGGTGATATAGCAGAGAAAGTAAAATCAATGTTCAGAGAAATTACTTATGCTCTTTGTTAAGGGCTGTAACAGTATGGCAAAACCTGTGACACATTTTGATTTTGATAAGCTGGCCGATAGCTATGACAACTGGTATGGCTCTGCTGCAGGTCAAATGTATGACAGGCTTGAGAAGAAGACCTTTGATAGCCTTGCTGGAGACCATAATAATGGAAAGCAGCTTCTTGAAATCGGCTGCGGCACAGGTCACTGGAGCGTTTATTTCAGTGAAAAAGGATTCGAGGTTACAGGCATAGACATTTCAGAGGAAATGATAAAGGCCGCAAACATAAAGAACATACCACATTGTCGTTTTCAGGTAGCTGATGCCCACAGCCTCTCCTTTTCTGATAATAGTTTCGATATTGGAGCGGCAATTACAACCCTTGAATTTAGCGAAAACCCTGAAAGAATCATCTATGAGCTGGCAAGATGTGTAAAGCCTGAAGGTAAACTGCTGTTTGGCGTATTAAATTCTTTATCTTCTTATAATCAGAAAAGACAAAATAATGCAAAAAGCGTATATGCCTATGGACGATTGTTTTCCCCAAAGCAATTGAAAAATTTGCTTGAGCGCTTTGGTACAGTAAAGATGCGAATAGCCGGCTTTGTTATCCGAAGCAAATGGCTGATATGGTTATCCCCTTTATATGATGGATTATGCAGATTTATTGGAAGCAGGAAAGGCGCGTTTATAGCAGCCGAGGTTCAGTTATGAAAGTCCAAGTGCAAATAAGCATTTACCCACTAAAGACAAGCTCTCTTTCCGAACCTATCGAGGAGTTTTGCAGGGCATTGAAAGATAAAGGTTTAAAAGTCCAAACAAGAACTACGGATAGTTTAGTTATTGGAGAATCTTGTATTATATTCAAATCAGTGCAGGAAGCCTTCGAGAAAATAGCTGAAAAGCATGATGTTGTTATGGACTTTAAAATCTCAAATGCCTGCCCAAAAGAAACTAAAAAGAAATAAAAGAAGGGGCCAATATGACAGAGCAAACTTCACAAACACAACAGGAAGATATGAAAAGACAGATGGAGATCGAACAGCAGCAGGTCCGTCAGCGGATGTCTCAGATAAACAATAAAATACTTATCCTTTCCGGTAAAGGTGGTGTTGGGAAAAGCACGGTATCTGTGAATCTGGCAATTTCCTTAGCACTTGCCGGCAAAAAAGTGGGATTACTGGATATTGATATTCATGGGCCAAGTATCCCTAAGGTGCTTAATCTGGAAGGAACTGCTCTTCAAATGGACGGAGAAGCTCTACTACCTGTAGAGGTGTCGAAAAATCTTAAAGTAATGAGTATAGGTTTCCTGTTGCCAAACAACGATGATGCGG
>CAZWME010001196.1:0-1625 GCA_964634515.1 uncultured Pirellulales bacterium
CCAATGTTGTTGAACTCCCTGCTTTTGGTTCAATACTGCTGATTAACAGTTTCCGGACAGGCCTATCAAGCCTGGCAAAATGGATGCTGGAAAGCACCTTTCGATAGGCCTCATAAAACGGGTCGTTGGGGTCTGTCTTCGAAACCAGACGCTTTCTAAGAAATTTCTTAAATTCGGGGATCGACCCTAAAAACGTGAACTCATAATCCTCGAGGTCTTCAGGCCCTTTTATTGTATTGTCTATATACTCCATAAACAAACCAAACGAAAGTGATAAAAACACACCAAGAAAAAATCCAAGTGCATAATTCAAAACTCTGTTTGGGAATTCAGGCTCATCAGCGTCGGGTACTGTCGCAGGCTCAATCAGTTTGATATTGGAAATGGTCATGGATTCGGCAATGCCGACCTCGGTCAGGTATTCTAATAGTCTTGAGTAAATATTCTGGTTATTGGAAAGTGCAAGGTCTATCTCTGACCACCTTATGGTCTTAGGCGGAATCTTTATCAGTTCACCCTCAGATTTATCAATATATCGTTTTAACAAATCTCTTTTTATCTCTCCAAGCTTTCGATTAATATATGCTTCCTTTAGACTTCTTAGCAATTCATCATAAATCGGCCCAACAGACACTTCCTGCTCATTGAGGATAACTTTTGCTCTTTGTTTTAATACTTCTTCTACAGTTTCAATTTGCTTATTCAACTGCTTGATATCTACATCTTCTGCGGTAAGGAAGACACTTTTCCCTGAAATATCTATCAATAAATCACTCAGTCTTGATTCCAGATAGTTGATTAAATCACCGGAAGCATATTCTTTGCCCGCGAGTTTTTCCTCTGTTAAAATGATTTGTTCATTGGCCTCAGCTATTGCTATCTCATTGTCTCTGTAATTATTCTTTAGGCTCGATATTAATTCAAGTAGATTGCTGCTCTCTTTTTCTAAATCGATAGTCTCTTCTGCAATCATAAAATCCCTTTTCCCCAGCAAAGACTTGTAATATTCCTCCTTAACATCCTTTATCTGGTTTTCAATAAATACTCGGGCCGCTTTATATCCTTTTTGTGTCTGCTCAAGCCTGTCATTTATATAAAGCTTGGCTAATTCATTGGACATCTTCGCCGCTTCCGCCGGGCTTGTAGAATTTGAAATGATCTCCAGAATATCCGAATCTTCATATTGCTCCACTTTTATATATGGCTGTGGGAGTATCTTATTCAATATAGAAGATTTGATTAAATCTTCCGGTTTCAATGCTTCTCCGTCCCTGCCTTTGAGATTTAAGTCAGAGATAAGTGTTTCAAGGAGCGGCCTAATCGTTACGAGAGCAATGTCTGTATCATAGGTTTCTTCCCGACTTAAAGCAGGTTGACCACCTCTTGATGTCAAACCAAGACTGGACATCAAAGACGACAGACTGTCAGACAGCTCAATGTATATCTTGGCCTTTGCCTCATATACCGGAGTTACAACTTCGGTGCCTATCACAACAATAGCAAAAAAAACAAAAAATGTAATAATAACCGCCCATTTTCTTCTGACTAATATCTCTCTAATCTTCAAAAACTCCATCTGGACTCCCCTCTGTTTTGGTCAATCATTCACTCTGATCAGTATTTTG
>CAZWME010001197.1:0-1620 GCA_964634515.1 uncultured Pirellulales bacterium
TGCAAAAGGCAAAAGCGGAAAAACAGCCGGTCGAAGAGCTGCTGGACATCGACAGAATCTCCGTACAGGTGGGTGTAAGATTGATTAGCTTGGTTGACCCTCGCAAGGACAGTACTATCTTCGACCGTATTGGCGCGCTGAGAAGAAAATTCGCCCAGCAGCTTGGCATTATTATGCCCCTGGTCCGCCTGAAGGACAATATCAACCTCAACCCGAATGCTTATGAAATTCGCCTCTTCGACCATACCATAGCAAAGGGACGATTAGAGCCGAATATGTTCCTCGCTATGGATTCCGGCACCGTCCAGACCAAAGTAGAGGGCATAGAAACTGCCGAACCTGTTTACGGCCTGCCTGCTTTGTGGATAGCGGAGGCCGACAAGGAAAAAGCTGAATTGAACGGATATACTGTAATAGACCCCGAATCGGTTTTTATTACACACCTGTCCGAAACATTAGAAAAACACGCCGACGAACTACTGACACGTGAAGATGTGCAGATGCTTGTCGACCGGCTTCGCAAAACCCAGCCGTCATTGCTTGGAGAAGTTGTCGGAGAACTCGTACCTATTGGAATGCTTCAACGCGTCCTTAAAAACCTCTTGGCAAATGGAATACCGATTCGACAATTAAGCACCATACTTGAGTCGCTGGGAGAACATGCTTCAAAAACCAAAAATACCAATCTCTTAACAGAGTTGGTTCGAAAATCACTGAGCAGAACAATTACCGACCAGCACAAAGACCAAAACGGCAAAATAGCTGCCATAACATTGGAACCGGCACTCGAACACCAGATGACCTCGAACTTACGACAGGAAGCAGAGACAATAAACCTGGCTTTGCCGACCGAGATGGCAATGAATATAAGCAACAAAATAGCACAGGCCTGGAAAGCGGCAATGGACAAAGTTAGAGATAAGATAGTCTTGCTCTGCGATTCAAGATTGCGCTCGCCACTGGCAGCAATGTTATCACGAACAGTACCGCCCTTGCCGGTTATAGCTTATGACGAAATCGTACTCGGAACCGAAATAGAACCAGTAGAAACCATATCCATCCAGGAGATTGGAGAAACAGCAACACAAGAACTTGCAGGAGTTACAACCTAGTTGCGGAAGGATTAGCTGATTATGCCATTACACGTGCGGTCAATTGCGGTAAGTATTGCTGTGATATCCTTTTTCGGTATAGCCGTCATCGGCTGGATTAGTGGCCTTTCGCCCTTTACCTGTTGTAAAAGGGCGCTGACAGGAGCGGCGCTTGCGTATGGAATAGCAGCTTGTGCCGTCAAAATGATAAACGCCATTTTGATAAGTGCACTGACAAAGAGTCAGATGAATCAACAAAAGGAACAAAACAGTGGCAGCAGAGACTAAAAATACTTCTGAGCAACAGCATCTCAAGGCCCACAAAACCAAAAAGTCGGCTTTGAGAACTCCCGGGGATAACCAAAAGCACCTGAAAACCGTTGTTCAACGCATATACTCCAACCAAAAAGAGCAGCCGATTGAAAATGAGCAGATAACACAGCTTCTACCTATGGTTCATAAAATAGTTCAGCGCGTGGTAACGTATCTAAAGCCACCATTGTCATACGAGGATTTAGTCTCCGCTGGA
>CAZWME010001198.1:0-1617 GCA_964634515.1 uncultured Pirellulales bacterium
ACTCGGTCCGCCCTGGCGTCGACGTTCCCACGAACGCGAACAGGAGTGAATATGGAGTGGTGGTGCTGGGCGTCGACGGCGTCCCCGCAGCTGGCGTGTTCATTCCAGCCCCAGGCCCAGACGAATCCATTTACATCCAGGGCAAGAGAATGCTGCCAACCGGCAGCGACGTCGTTTATATCTTCAAGGAATCCAACATCGTCAACTCCATGAACTCGCACAAGATACTTCTCAAAAAGAGACGAACTTGTACTACCTGTTCCAAGTACGCCATAATAATAAGGATCTGTATCTCCGTTAGGACCGCAAGCCCATGCCCAATTATTTTGTGTAAGGACAAGTGTGTGGGCCTCTCCGCCGGAAATCTTAATAATCTTTGCATCGTCTTTCAAGTCCGCAAGAGCTGGTAAGCTAACGATAAAGATAATTAAAGATATGATACAGATGAAATGTTTCTCTGCTGTCATTATTAATCCTCCTTAAATAGAAATATTGTGAAATATTTTAATTCCGCTTTCTTATAAGCAGGCATCCAAATCCTAATAATAATATAGTTACCGGTTCGGGGATAACTGTAGCATTGGTAACAGTTGCACCTATACCGAAATCTTCTCCACGGGGACCGCCACCTATATAAAGTAAATTGTCGTCCCAGTCCTCTACTATTGGTGCTGTTGTTGGCAAAACATCACTTGTAAGAGCATTGCCGGTTGAATCATCAAGCTGCCACCAAAGCTCTGTAACCGAAGTACCGTTTGAAAGTGCAGAATTATTTACACTTTCAAGTATATACGCATCTTTTCCACTCGGAAAGAAGTCGTTCAATACTGCTAAAGAAAATTCAATATTTGTAAGATCTGTCTGAAAGTCAAAACCTCCTACGCTTAAAAACAATCCACAGGGAGAACTATCATACAGATAAACGCCCTGAGTAGGATCTTCCGGCTTTGAATCTAATTTAGTTGACTCATATACGTAATAACCGGTAATTATATCTCCAGGTGAGATTTGTCCATCAAGCCATCCATCTCCCGGACCGTTATCATCAACAGAATAAACTTCCGCCTCGATTTGTATGGTTACAAGGTAGCCATTAGCCGGCTGGATAAAAGCCAACAAAAATAGAATTGTAAAAATTGCTTTTGTTTTCATTTTTTTCTCCTTTCAAGTTTTGTGTGATTAAAGAATATAAGATTATTATGTCTTCCAGTTTTGATTTTACAGATAGGGATTATTCCGCTTGTTATGTCTCCGCCCCTCATCTTTTTATACCCTTCAATCCTCATATAAATCTCTCGAAGTCCTAAATTGTATTATACCAAAATCCAATCATTAATTCAATATTTTTCTGACACAGATTAAAAAAAGTTATCTTTGACACTGATTTACACAGATGAACACTGTTATCAAAACCTGCGAAATGGCCGAGAAGGCTAACGTTACTTACAACTTCAAACGAATGGTTCTGATAATTACCTGCTGTGTTATACACAGGTTTATATGTTCCTTCTGCCACCCAGATTTGGTCATAAGAACCGGAGCATTTTTTTGCTATTTGAAGTGCGTCAGTAAGCTCATTAAACGCACTATCCCAACTTGTGCCGTTTCCGGTTTCCG
>CAZWME010001199.1:0-1615 GCA_964634515.1 uncultured Pirellulales bacterium
TTATGAAGATATCACTGCTTTCGAGGCAATGGTAACTGCCGTTTAACATGCCGGCTGATTTAGCGGCTTCAGCTCGGCGAATTTTGCTTATTTCTTCCCGGCTGTATTGAACTGTGACGCCGTCCCCGGGCGTCATTGTCGCAATATGAATCTGCCAGCCTTTTTTCTCAAGCAATGCCAGTGTCCCCGTACAGAAAAATTCCGCATCGTCGGGATGAGCACCTATACTCAAAACAGTTTTATTATTTGTCATAGTTACACTTTCTAAAAAATTCTCGGTTGTCCTATTTACCCATCAAATAGTTGATTATCAATAAATCTAATTCTTCGTAATCCCGCTCGGCTATCAATTTATCGACCCTGGTTTTGTCGAGCTTTTGAACAAGTTTCACGAGTTCAAGGAAAATCTCTCTGCTGTTAGACAAATGCTTTGTCGAAACATCCTGTTTCTGTGTACGCATGGCTTTAACGTCCAGTCCCACAAATTCACCGCTGGTTCCATAGTCATATTGGTCGAGTATGCGTACCTGATTGAAGGCCCTTCGCAAATCGACGGAGCCGAAGGATTTGTCCTCGTCGAATTTCAGGCCGTTCTGGTCATTTAGATGAACAGTAAACAGCTTATCATAAGCAAGGGCAAAGCCCATTTCGTCCGAAGGGTCGAGGCCTGCAAGAATCGCATGAGCACTTTCGATGTTAACACCGACCCGATCCGGATCGCCGGTGAGATAGCTGACAGCAATGGCATGCCCAGTTGTCGGTATATAGGCCTGATCCATCGGTTCGTTAGGTTTGGGCTCAATTGCAATCTTAATCTCAGAATTATAGGTCAACATGTCGTTGATGGCCTCTGCAATTCTCTCAACGGCCAGCCTGCTGTCCTTTGCTTCACGGAGATATGTTCCTTCGCGGGCAAGCCAGAGGACGACCAGCTTCGTATCAAGGGCATTGGCGATATCAATCGTCCGCCTGCTCCTGTCTTTTGCATACTGCCGGTCCGCAGGGTCGTTCGAGGTATAAGAGCCGTCGATTGTCTGCTCACTCTCCCATAGCCGAGGCGCAACAAATTCCGCTGCAAGACCTTCTCCTTCAAGCAGGGAATGTACCTCTTTAGCCTTTTTGATTATTTCTACGAAGCTCAGATTATCCATATCAGGTACGGCATCGTCATCGTGAAACTGCACACCGTCAAAGCCGAGCTTCTTATACATTTTTAGTTTCTTAGCGAACTCAATACTATTTCTGACTGTTGGTCCGAATGGATCTGCGCCTTCGTGAATATTCCACGGACCAAATGAAAAACGATATTTTCCGGACATTTTTTTTTCTCCTGTAATCTCTAATTTATCTTTTGCTCTTATTTATTGTTGTTCATTAAGTATTTCCCGTGCGTGCCGGGCGTAGTGGCCGCGAAGGTCATGGGCGTATTCGGTCAGGATTTTTTTACCCATGTCTTTGAAATCACCGCAGCGATATAAGGCTCTCGCCAGAACCAGCTCTCGCAGAGACCAGTTTCTCGTCAAAGTGTCCACCGGTCCCGGTGGCGTCCGATGCCTGGCTGTATTGATATCCATAAAAGCATGACCCGCTATTCCGGGCTTTTTGAGAAGCTTCG
>CAZWME010001200.1:0-1611 GCA_964634515.1 uncultured Pirellulales bacterium
TGGAATCGTCCCTTGATTGCCCTATCTTATCCGGACGGAGCGGGTGATATTCTCCTGACGAGTTCGTATTGTGTTTGGTTTTATCTTCCAAATTATCCAATTTTACATCCCCTCCAATTAGCTTTTTCTTTTAGAGTATCTATACTTCATAAAAATCACTCCACAACTAATACTACATGAGTAAATTCAAATCGTTGTTTTCTTTAGTGAATGTACGACATCAGCTTTACAGGTCTGATTTTTATCCCTTGTCATTGTCATAATGAAGGTTATGCCTTTTTTTTAATCGAGGAACGGTGTGTTGCATCAGGAAATAATTCCAATTGTTCGGCTTCTTCCTCGTTCTGCGGCATTTGGAACTCATCCATCAGCCGAGCCAGCAGCATAGCCTGCCGGCCGCTTTGTTCCAACAAGCCATTTACCGAAGCATGTGCCCTTATCTCCCATTCTGCCGACCCATTACCACGAATAGGTAATGCAAATATTGCTGCTTTGCCGGTTTTGAATTTATCTTCCGGAACATTCCACATACAGGTTCTTATATACCGGCCGCTACGGCAATTCCACAAGCCAATAGTCTGAAACTTCATTTTTTGGCCCATGGTGCACACCGCCTCCCACCAGTCCTCGAAAGATGTGGATTCACGCATCTTCATTTGGGCCATTTCAAAAGTATGTTTGTCTTTCATCGAACTATGTTTGATGGTCAGGTTACGTTTCGTCGACATTATTATTTCGTAAAAACGCCTGCCGTGCAGACACCCGAACATTGAAAGCAACAAGAGTAATCCAACCACCAGCAATCCGAACGACCACCCGCTTCCAACGGTTAACATAAATACACCAATACTGGCGCTAATAATTGTCACCGCATAAATAATTATTACAACGGTGCGGTGATGCAAACCAATATCCAACATACGGTGATGCAAGTGGTTCCTGTCGGGAGCGAATATCGAACGCCGGTCAATATATCGGCGACCAATAACGACAAAGCCCGTATCAAGAATCGGCACACCCATTACCAGAAATGGAATCGCCAGCCCTATTAAGGTGTGCGTCTTTGTCTGGAATACGATACTACCGGCTCCTATCAAAAAACCGAGGAACATTGAGCCGCAATCGCCCATGAAAATCTTGGCGGGATAGAAGTTAAAGAAGAGAAAACCCGTTACACAGCCCAGCAGAGCCAGCATTAACACCGCCATGGCCGCCTGACCGCTCCAAAGAGCCATAAGGACAAGCGTGCCACACACAATGGCCGCTATACCGGCGGCAAGACCGTCCAGTCCGTCAATTACACCCATACACACCGTAATAATTACTATCCAAAGTACAGTAAGCGGCCAAGCCGCCAAACCAGTATTAAGTACAAACCAATTCCCAAAAGAAACGTGGTTAACATTACTGAAAACGCAAAAATAGAATTAGTTAAAACAAAAACTAAAACTCTGGCCCATAAAACCTCGTACGATAGAGATACAAATCCGGAAATCATCATTACAAAAGTTACGATTTTAATCTTTTTATCTGTACCATTTAGGATATCAGGCAATGTTTCTTTATTACTCGGAGCTTCTTTCTCTCCTGCAAAACGATTAAACACAAAAG
>CAZWME010001201.1:0-1609 GCA_964634515.1 uncultured Pirellulales bacterium
TATTAAAATTAGTTGGTAATAGCATTTCCTTTTCTTTCTTGGTTTGATAATCCCCTGCTATATACCTAGAAATTTTATCCCCCCTACCTTTAATCATTCTATCACTACCTCCTTCTTTTTCAAGTAACTCTATCTCCTCCTTCAAATCACTAATCATTTTCTTTTTAATATCCCTCAAACGTTTTTTCTCATATTTAAGAATAACCGGATTACTTCTTATACTTCTTTCACATTCATCGATTTTAACTTTATAGGTTTCTTTAAGATTATGTAAATAAGACCTATCAATTTCCATACCTTTATATGAAGCTTCAGATAATACCCTAGTAGCCATCATCATCATATTTCTAAAAAGAGGATAAAAATTATTATCTATTAATCTTCTTTCAAAAAATACCCATAATCTAAAAGTAAGATCAGCATCAAGGGCACAGTATTTAGAAAGATCATCTAAAGGAACATTAGACCAAAACTCAATAATCCTTTCTGTCTCTGCCTTTGGCCCAGGTTGTCCTGGTAAATCATATCCAGAATATTCAGGTATAAAACGAGTTACCATTTCTTTTAACCCATGAGGTCTTTCTTCATCCAATAAATATTTTGCAAGCATAGTATCAAAAACTCTACCTACCATAGTAACTCCATACTTCCTCCACCAATTCATTTCAAACTGTATGTTCTGTCCTATCTTTACAATATTTGGATCTTCAATAACTTCTCTTCCAAAATAGGTTAGAACAGATTCCCAATCTGATATGAAGGGGGATTCTTTATGTCCTAATGGGATAATCCAGGCTCCACCTGGTTGGAATGATACTCCTAGGATAGTAGGATAACTTCCCGGGTACATGGCATTGGTTCCCCATGTTTCATAGTCAGTTGAAGCATACCCAGTTTGTTTACAATATTTAACTAACTGTTTAAGCTCTGACCAGTTTGTTACTAGTTTATATTTATAATCTAGTTCAGACATTAAATTTTTTGTATATCCTCAATACATTGTTTAAGTCTAGGCCAATCCTTTTTATAAGCATGAAGAGAACCTATGTTATGGAATAGGTAACCCTCAGGTAATTCTATTTGCCTAGCCACATATTTCATTAGTTGCCAAGCCAGGTAAACATCATTCCCAAAATGGGTTACAACATCTGCAGAACGTTGGTTATATATAATATTTACCTGATTATTTCTTACCAAGATTTGGTAATACATAGAACATGGTACTCTATAACTTCCTCCTAATCCCATTGGATCTTTAATGTAATCCCAGATAGAAATAATAGCCTGACGAGAATCTGGGTTTCTTTTCAATTCTTTAATAACTCTTTTTAAAGATAATGCTATCCTTTCATTATAAGAATAATCAAATTTATTATTATTAAGAAATTGTTCCCATATATCTTTCCTAATTTTCCAAGCTTTTCCAGGGTTAATATAATCCCTACTAATTCGTTCTTCAAATTCTGCATCTGCCCATCTCCTTGAGCGTTCATCAGCAAAGAATAAGTAATCCACCCTATTACGTGTTGTAAGACAATAGGAGTAATTAGTTATCTCCTTTGTAGAAAAATCGTCATTGTCCTTTACAACCTTATTTTGCATGGAATTA
>CAZWME010001202.1:0-1602 GCA_964634515.1 uncultured Pirellulales bacterium
TTGTTGATAACGCAGATCTGGGACCCGGCAAGGAGCTTCCGGCTCATATCAACGCCTTGACACAGAAGGGAGTGATTTTCTTTTCCGCTGTCTAATATTATTTTATCATAAACGTGTAAAATAATTTAATAGAATTTTAATATTTGTCGAGGAAAAATGGAAATTAAGTTTTGCGGCGCAGCACAGGTGGTTACCGGCTCTCAGTTTTTACTTAAAGTAAACGGTGTCTCTATTTTGCTTGAATGCGGGCTTTTTCAAGGCCGTCGGCAGGAAGCCTGGGAAAAAAACCGCCATTTTTCCTACGATCCGGCAACTGTGCATGCAGTTATCCTCACTCACGCTCACATGGATCACAGCGGGAATGTACCAAATCTGGTTAAACAGGGATTTAAAGGTCCGGTTTATGCTACTCCGGCTACCGTGGATCTCTGCCGGCTTATGTTCCATGATTCCGCACACTTACAGGAAATGGATATAATTTGGGTAAATAAAATCCGTAAAAAAAAGGGACTGCCTCCCTTTAAACCCCTTTATAACAAAGATGAGGCAAGCGCAGCCGGTAAACTTTTTTCCGCTAAAAATTTTAATGAAAGTTTTACGGTTGCTCCAGGGGTAGAAGTCACCTTGCGGGATGCAGGTCATATTTTAGGGGCAGCCACGGTACGGGTGGATGTAAAAGAAGGAAATAAATCTTATTGCATGAGTTTTTCCGGGGATATAGGCAGGCCGGGCATTCCCATAACCCAGGATCCGGAACATGTGTTTGATCCTGACATTTTAATTATGGAAAGCACTTACGGCAACCGGATACACCAGAGTTTTGATAACGTAGAAGAAGACCTTGCACAGGCTGTAAGGGAAACTGCCGCACGTGGAGGTAAACTCATTATCCCGGCTTTTGCCCTGGGCCGTACGCAATTGCTGGTCTATTTGTTTCATAAGTTATTTATGCAAAACCGGATTCCGGATATTCCAATTTTCGTGGACAGCCCTCTTGCCAGCAAGGCCACTTAGGTTTTCCAGACCTACGAACACCTCCTGGATCGGGAAACTGACCGTATTTTTTTGCAAAGCCATCAGGATCCCTTTGTTTTTTCCCGGCTTAAATATGTGGGAGATGCAGAAGAATCCAGAAGTTTAAATCTCCTGGCATATCCACATATTATTATTTCCGCTTCGGGCATGGCGGAAGGAGGAAGAATTCTGCATCACCTGCGTAATGGTCCGGGTAATCCGAAAAACCTGATACTACTGGTGGGATATTCAGCGATGCATACACTGGCCCGCAAATTAGCCGATGGAGAAAAAGTGGTTAAAATATTTGGCGAAGAACACCATGTGCGCTGCCAGGTAAAAGGAATGGACAATTTTAGCGCGCACTCTGACCGCAAGGACCTGCTAAATTATGTTAAAAGAACCAAACCGGAAAAATTGAAAACCATCTTTTTAGTGCACGGAGAACCCGAACAGGCCCTGCCTTTGCGTGATGCCCTTCGGAGTAACGGATATATGAATATTTTTTATCCGAAATTCAACCAGCAGTTTACATTGTAATTGTCGGAAACTCATGCCCGGTTAAACAAACACGCTTCACACAGGTTC
>CAZWME010001203.1:0-1601 GCA_964634515.1 uncultured Pirellulales bacterium
ACCGTTAGCTGCAGGCTCGATGGCGTTGGTGACATTAGAGTAGTCGAAGGGCAGATAGTTACCTGACCCTTTCAGAAATGACGCTCCACCGTAATAGAACATACCACAGGCATATGCGGTTTCTTTGCTGACAGTTGTAGCTTTAGATGTAATGTCACTGATCATGTTGGCGATGCCTTCATTGAGTTCAGCCGCTCTTGCCTGTTCACCAAGCAAAGTGCCTATTGAGGTTATTTGGTCGTAGAAGGCTTGTCCGAATTCTACGTTGGCGTTGATGACGTAAACGGGGATGTTGGTTTGGGTTTGGAGGGTGTCTGCGGTTGCTGTATCCTCGGCGGTTGAGGTGATGATGAGGCTTGGGTTTAGGGCTAAGATGGCTTCAGGGGTGGTAGCTACTTCGGGTAGGGAGGAGAATTTTGCTTTGTTTATAAGATAATATGTTTGGTCGTCTAGGGTGTTGAAGGTACCCGCGGGCTCAATAGCCTGGACTTTATCGACGGCATTAAAATAGGACACTGACCTCAACGAACATGCGCCTATACAGTAGATTGAGTCTATCTTTGCGGGGATATTGACGGTTCTTCCTAAAGAGTCGGTGACTGCTGTTGC
This sequence comes from uncultured Pirellulales bacterium, assembly GCA_964634515.1. Classification (GTDB taxonomy): domain Bacteria; phylum Planctomycetota; class Phycisphaerae; order Sedimentisphaerales; family Anaerobacaceae; genus NIOZ-UU13. The sequence continues at coordinate 610 of CAZWME010001203.1, forward strand.
TGCTGGTTGGTTGTTTCCGTTTTTTTGGGTGAGGACGTAAACGGCGCCTACTGCGGCGACCATGACTATTGCTATCGCCACAATAGCGAAGATTTTGTTTTTTTCCATTTGAGCACTTCCATCAATTATCAGTATTACTTTTATTCATTTTAGTAACACTAAATTAGGTATTGTTAATAAATATTTCTGGAATTAAAAATAGCTTTATTTTAAAGAATAAGTATAGGGAAAAGAGTAGAATGATCTCTTAGGCTATTGGGCCTCTGGTTCGGATATGCCTTGCAGATTCGCTTAATAGCTTAATCGCAGCTCAGCGGGCCCGTTTCAACATTCTTCAAAGAAAAACAAGGATTTGCTCTAGTTACTAAGCACATCCCACAATTTCAGAAATTTTAACTCAAAACCAGGAAAAAGGCGTTAGAAGCGATTTCAGAAGTGTCAACTTTAGAGTTTCCCTACTCATCGAGCTAATTTTTCAAGCCTAAACCAACAAGAATTCTAGCGTGCTATCTATCTACGAACTGAAAGAAGGAAATACATGCCTTATAAGAGCCTACAAAGAGTATCCTGAAAAAAGAACAAATCAGCTTCCCCTTGATTTTCCAAATAATCCCTTTTCTTTGATAGAAGCGCTAAGAAAGAGAAGATCAATTCGATCTTTATCTTCAAAATCGATAAGCATTGCAGATGTATCTTTTCTTCCTTGGGATAGTAATACCGCTATTCAAAGGAAAGAAGTCAACTACGAATTTTGTACAGTCCCATCTTCGATAGCCCTCTAACACGCTAGGATAACAAGGTCTAAACCTGTATTCAAGAGAAAAATAGATGGCACGAATACGTTTAAAATCTACAGGTTCGAATAGTCCTGATAGAGTTTGAGAAATCTGCATTCAAAGGAGCGCAATTAATGAAAATCTTGGCAATTGACATAGGAGCAGGTACCGAAGATATACTTCTCTTTGACAGCCAAAAGAAAAGCATTGAAAACT
>CAZWME010001204.1:0-1598 GCA_964634515.1 uncultured Pirellulales bacterium
TTCGACGTATCCGGAGTGCCAGTCGAGGAACAACACATTGCAGCCTTTTGCGTGGCGCTGGCGAGCTACTCGCCGTCCATCGTTTATATGGTGGCTCTCCGACATGGGCAGATGCGTTTCAATAAAAATATCACACCGAATGATTTCGGGGCTGTCTTCGCTCTCAATAATGGGGCGCCAATCACCATCTTCATTGTCTGCCATATATATAGTATTGGCCGGCCTCTTGAACACTGAAAGTTTGGTGGGCCTTCCAATACTGGTTCCGTTCTGGTCGTCTCTGTCTGAAAAAGTCCAGTCGTTGAGCACGTAACAGACAGTCTGCCTGGAATTGGGAATGTTGTTTAAACCATAACCGGTTGTTGGAAAGCTTTTACAGCGGTAAATCTTGACGCTTTTGTAATCGCCTTTGTTGTGCTTTTGGCCGACGTAAGGCAGGAACTGCATAAACCAAATTGGATTACTACCTGTGGAGCCGCGAGGTATGAACCAATCATAATCCTGAGCGTAGAGCGAGGCCGATACGCCGATCTGTCTGAGATTGCTAAGACAAGTTGTGGCTTGCGCCTGCTTCTTGACCCTTTGCAATGCCGGCATCAATATTCCCATAAGCAGCGCAATGATAGCGATGACCACCAGCAACTCGATTAATGTAAATCCTCTTCTTTGCCAGCTCATAAGAACTCCTTCCTCATATAATAAGCTCTAATATTATTATATGCCTGATGACCCACGTGTCAATAAAATTTTCTTCCGAACCGGCTCTTGGTGAATTTCATTCTAACGTGCAAGTTTACCTCAGATACCGTTTGGTTCTGCTGCGGCCTGTTCTAAAGCTACGGAGGACAGGCAGGGCTTCAGCTAATTCAGGACAGCATCTTTAAGTATCATATTATCATACTTGCGTCTGTTCGTTACGGATTTTGGGGGGAAAATCTGAGTCCTCAACGTCAAAACAGGTCTTGTTTAGTCGAGCCATTCGTCCTCGGGATCAAAGGCGGGTATTGAGACGTTAACGATTCTCATCTTTCCCACAGCGCGATGTCGGCAGCCGGGTTTGATAAATATGGCGGTAAAGGGCCTAACGGGAACTATTTCGCCATCCAGCTCCATTTGGCCAGAGCCCTCGAGGATGAGGTAAACCTCGGTGAGCTTTTTATGATAATGCACCTGCGAGTCGGCTTCTATATTGACTATGTGCATGGTAGCAGTTGGATTGTCCGGGCTTACGAAGGCCCGCCGTGAAAAGCCGCACGGACATTTTACAGCATCAATCTCGTCAAAACGCGCAATCATATAATTGGCCATAATTCACTCCTAAAAAAGCATCGAATCGACTTTGCCGGAGTCCAACACTAAAAATTATTGAAATAGTAATCAGCCTGGTGTATATTCTGCCCATTGCAGGCGATTTAATCAAAGCATTATTAGTCTGTAGAACAAATTAAATAAATAGACGAGTGAACGAATATGGCTGCTTATGGAAAAAACGTCCGTGAGAAAGGATAAAAATGAAACAACTATTGGACATTAAAGGCAAAGTAATTGTAATTACCGGAGGCGGAGGCATTTTGTGCGGTACAATGTCAAAGGCACTC
>CAZWME010001205.1:0-1594 GCA_964634515.1 uncultured Pirellulales bacterium
ACTACATAAAAGTTCTTGAATACATTGATAAGCTCGGGGAAGAAAATATAAAAGATATCACTGAAAAAAATATTCTGAAAATTCATCAGATTAACACAAAGGACATACTTACTGAAGAGCAATCAGGTCATTACCGGAAAATACCAGTTGCAGTGGTAAATGGATTAGGAGAAGTTGTCTTCCAGCCACCTTCGGTAAACAAAGTTCCAGGTCTTATGAAAGATTTTGTCTCCTGGTTAAATAGTGATTCTGCTCATGAACTATATCCCGTAATATTAAGTGGTATTTCCCATTATGAATTTGTCAGGATCCATCCCTTCCTAGATGGTAACGGCAGAACTGCCAGGGCTTTATCTACTCTAATTCTATATCTTAAGGGTTTTGACACTAAAAGGTTCTTTGCGCTGGATGATTATTATAATGAGGAAAGAAAAAGGTATTATGCTGCATTGCAGACAGTGGATTCGAAAACTCTGGATATAACAAAGTGGCTGGAATATTTTTGTGAAGGTGTTGCTGTAAGTATGAATAAGGTAAAGGAAACAATTTTACAATTAAGTCTTGATAAAAGAGTTAAAGATAAAAGAGGTCAGATATTCTTAAATGAAAGGCAGATAAAAATTTTAAAATATTTACAGACAAATCCAAGGATTAACAGCTCTGAAATCCAGAAAATGTTCAGTGTGAGCAGGGAAACAGCGAATCGTATAATCAGGATTTTGTTAGAAAAAAAATTAATTAAAAGGTCAGGTAAAGGTAAAGCGACTTACTACGAATTACTTTGAATCGTCAACCTTGCGTCAACCTTACGTCAATTTATCCCCAAATTATAATAATTTATGCTGGAACTGAGACTGTTTTCTTGGAATATTTTTTTCAATTCAGGTGGACCATATGTTAGATATAAATAATATAGATATTGAAATTATTCCTTATGATGGGACGCCCAATCCCAGGAATCCATTTGACCGGCTCACTCCAGAAGAAAGACGTAAGAAGATTGTAAAAATATATGCCCAGATCTATCTTAAAATAGTAAGAGAAAAACAACAGAATAATTCAAGCCTGAATAAAGAGTAGTAGTAATTAGATTCTATTTTTAATGCACTTCATTCATCATTTTCTTAAACTCCTCAACCTGCTGATTAGAGTTATTTATAGTCAGCAGAGGTCTCAACCTGTATTCTGAGAAGAACTTAATCATCTTCTGGTCCTTAAAACCCAGAAGTGTTTTCTGGATTTCCGGAGCCAGTTTGAGCAGAGACATAACCTGACTTACCCTGGCCCTGGTTATGCCAAGATCCCTTGCAATATCAGACTGATTATTTATAAGGGGGTCGTTTAATAGGTTCCGGTAGCGTCTTGCTTCCATCAATGGACTCTCATAGATCTCCTCTTTTTCAACCGGAGGTTTGCCGATTTTTATACAGGTTTTGCGGTCTTTTGTTTCTTTGTAGATATCAAATTCCTGCCACCAGGTTACAGTTTCGCGGTCTATGTAAGGCAACCGGAATCTGGTTAAATTTACTACAAAGCACAAAGCAGTTAACATATAACAGAATATATGAATTTTATGTGGACAAAAGCGTTTACA
>CAZWME010001206.1:0-1594 GCA_964634515.1 uncultured Pirellulales bacterium
TTTCTTGATTGTTTAAGTTAATTTCATTAAGTTAATTGATGTCGAACTGAGATATTATTTTTTTAGCGTGTAAATGGGTTATATCAAGTTAAAATTATTGTCGTATTTCCAAATCAAACAATACCAGGGTACTGACGTCCCAGATGAAGCAAAGATCCGGGTAAGGAAGGAATGGTCAGGATCGTATCCGGTACTGTAATGTTCTACACATCCGGAGAGGAAAGTATGAGCGAAGGTTTTGTACCGGACGGAAAAGATGATGCCTATACTGTGCGTCATGAGCTAATTCTCAGACCGGACGAGCAGATTACTTTGCAGCCGAGGATAAAACATTGGTTTCAAGTGGGAAAGAAAGCACTGTGATGTATAATTTCTTCACTGTTACATGAGACGTTCTCGATTATTTTACAGATCCGCATATCGATAGGGTAAAGCGTATTCAGGATGTATAATGATGAAAAAACAGATTAGCACATACATTGTTCTGTTGCTTGTCTTGCTATATAGTCAGGTGGCATGGACTACTCAGATGGTATTTCCCGGTGAATCCTGGGAAGAAACTTCACCCGAATCACAGAATGTTAACTCAGTAAAATTAAAGATAGCTGTGAGTTATTTACTTGACCATTCTGGACGCAATGGAGTCAAAAGGCTAATTATCATACGGAATGGGCGGATTATTTGGAAGGGGGTAGAAGCCGATCTCAGGCAGAGAGTGTGGTCTGTCACCAAGGCGTTTACAAGCACCGTTCACGGACTATTGATCGAAGATGGAAAGTGTACGTTGGAGACACTTGCTAAAGACTACAATCCAAAAGATTTGGCCGAGTATTATCCAAACGTTACACTTCGGCACTTTGCGACGATGACATCCGGTTATGATGGTGTAGGTGGTTCGTATGACTTTGATGAACAAGGACGGGGTGATCAAAATGCGTTAGTTAGTCCACTGCCTCCATTTTTTATGCCTGGGACAAAGTACCAGTATTGGGATGAAGCAACGCAGCAATATGGCTATGTATTAACTAAGATAGCCGGTGAACCACTTCATGAGTTCCTTAAACGTAGAATCTTTAGACCGATTGGTATCTCCGGTACTAATTGGGAACCTGACAGCACAGGTAATGTTCCTAACTGGACGGGAGGGCTTGTGATCTCGGCCAGTGATCTGGCACGATTCGGACATCTTTTTCTAAATAAAGGCAACTGGGCGGGAAGACAACTTGTTCCACCATCCTGGGTCAACGAGGCGACTAGTGTGCAGGTTCCTCCTTCGATTCCTAATGCTCTTGCACGTAGTGGCCGTAAAGGCTCAGGTGTGTATGGTTATCATTGGTGGCCGAATGGTATTACACCAAGTGGAAAACGAAGGTGGCCAAATGCGCCTCTGTGCACCTACTCTCGCAGTGGCTATAACAACAATGATTTATTTATAATTCCTGCATGGAACATGGTCATAGTACGGCTTGGCCTGGACCAGAGTGAGGATGAGATTACAGCTGCCGAGTACAGCGTTTTTTTGAAAAAGGTTGGTGAGGCAGTTCTTGATCCCGTAGTCGAGGGCGAACGGAAGGTCTGGCATCCTCTAAGCGTA
>CAZWME010001207.1:0-1593 GCA_964634515.1 uncultured Pirellulales bacterium
TCACCGACTATAGAATCGAACAACTCGCAAAAGAACAGACATTTGTACGAGTGCTCTATGACGACGAGAACCTATACATCGCTTTTGAGTGTATGGAACCGGATCCCAACAGCATAGTAGGCGTCGAACGAAAATACGACCAGTCCCTTCATGAGGAAGACTCTATAACTGCTCGTCTTGACACCTTTCACGACCACCGGTGCTGCTATGTATTTGCCGTCAATACCCTGGGAACACGATTTGACGCAAGAATGGGTCTTTTCGATTATTATGAGGATGACACATGGGGCTGCGACTGGACGGCCGCCTGTACAGTTGGGAAAGACCGCTGGTTTGCGGAAATGGCTATCCCAATCTCTAATATGCTCTTTGAACAAAAAGACGCTGCTACCTGGGGCCTTAATTTCTATCGGCGGGAAAAAGCCAAATCGGAAAGCAGTTATTGGTGCTATCGAAACAGCCGAGCCCGCTATCCGAATGAATTCGGCCATTTGACAAATCTGGACCTCGCGAAAGTCAAGCTCAAGCAGAAACCTTCTTACGAAACCTATTTCAGCTCTACATCAGACCTCACAAGATTCAGTAACAAACTATCCACAGGCCTGGACATGTCCTTGAGGTTAAATTCGGAATTAACCAGTGCATTCACTATTAATCCGGACTTCGGCCAGGTCGAGGCCGACCCAGATACGATTGAACTCAGAGACACTGAGCGATTTCTCAGGGAGAAACGTCCTTTCTTCCGTGAAGGCAACGAGCTGTTCGGCTCGCCCCTGAATATCTATTACAGCCGGCGTTTCACGGATATCGAAGCCGGAGGGAAAATGACCGGGCAGGGCAAAAATTGGGCACTTGGGATACTGGATGTTCAGGGCGAAATAGAGCGGAACGATAAAATATTCACTGGTAATTACCATGTAGGCAGGTATATCCACAACATAGGGGAAAATTCCCACATCGGCGGAATCTGGGCCAACTCCAACCGCTCGAATGGTATGAACTTAACAGGCGGTATCGATGCGCGTTTGTTTTTTGACAGCGTAACTTCGTTCACCGCCCAGTTTTTGGGATTGAGAGATTCCGAGGGCATCGAAACGGACGGCATTTATGACCACGATGCCTACGGTTTGCTGACCGCTATCAGTGGAGGAACAAGGCCTATCTACTGGCGGCTGGACTACCGTGATATTAGTCGTGGTTTTCGCCCTGACCTGGGCTACATACCAAGGCGGGATATTCGAGGCCCCGGTTCCTATCTGCGGTATAGAGACTATTTTGACCAGGGAATTTTCAAATCGATTGGTGCAATTTCTGAAGCTCAAATTTATGAAAACAATGACCATGAGACTACCCTGCGTGATTTCTTGGAGGGAGTAGGGGCTGGTTTTCGAAATGAAATTGAAATCTGGTACATACGCAGAGATAGTTATCATGCCCCGTATCAGAACCGGTACGATAGAATCAGGATCGAATACAATGAGGACGTGGATGTTTGGAATTCTATCACCGCCAGCATTGCTAAAGGAGTATATGAAGAGGAACCCTATAAAGAATATTCTCTGGAAAAACCCTTTAAGATTACCGAACGCCTTG
>CAZWME010001208.1:0-1591 GCA_964634515.1 uncultured Pirellulales bacterium
CCGAAGACATATCAGAGGGACATTTTGTCTTCTTAAATAGCAAACACGATATCGGCCGGCCGCCCGATTGGAATGAAACCGGTTTACCAAAACTCTGGCTCTATAATCTGCATTACTTCGAGTATCTTTGGTCTTTAGATTACATCCGGTCGAAACTTATGGTTTTGGACTGGATAGAGAGTTATCCTCTTCAGCGAAAACAGATTGGCTGGGAACCATACCCTACCTCCCTGCGTCTTATGAATCTGTGTGGCGTATTCTTCAGCAAATACCGCACACAAACCGAAGTAGATAGGGCTTTTCTTCAAAAACTTTGGGGAAGTATTTATATCCACGTTGAATTGTTAGTCAAACATCTCGAAACACATTTACTTGGGAATCATCTGCTTGAAAACGGGGCGGCCCTTATTTTTGTCGGAAGCTGTTTTGCCGGCAAAACAGCCGAGAAATGGTACAAAAAAGGTAAAGATATTTTAATTAACCAAATCCCCGAACAAATCTTAAATGATGGAATGCATTTTGAGCGTTCCCCGATGTACCATCTTCGTATCACTTACCTGCTGGCGACTTTATTAAATGTAAACAGACCCGATCTGGACGATTTGATAAAAGAACCATTGAAACGAATGTTAATTGCGTTAAAACATCTGTGCCATCCGGATGGAGATATTGCGCTGTTGAATGATAGTGCCTTTGGAATTTATAACAGCCCGCGTAAAGTCATAGCATATGCCGGAAGCCTTCTGGGAGACGAAAATATTGTTCAGGTTACGAATCAGACCGGGCCTTTTGCCCTCCCCGAAGCCGGCTACTACGGTTTCCTGGATCGGGATGGCACATATTTAATTTGCGACGCCGCTCCGATCGGTCCTGATTATATTCCCGGCCATGCACATGCCGATATGTTCTCATTTGAATTGTCTTTGAACAGACATCGCATCATTGTTGATAGTGGTGTGTATGACTACGAACTAAGCCAAATGCGAGAATACTGCCGATCAACAAAAGCTCACAATACTGTAGAGATTGACGGCCAGGATCAATGTGAAATGTGGGCCGCTTTCAGAGTTGCTCGTCGGAGCCGGCCACATAATGTCATATTCAGACCCTCCGAAGACGGTTTTCAGCTTTGCGCCTGGCTCAATGGCTATGAGAAATTAAAGAGCCGTTCCGTGCATTATCGCAAATTTAACTGGAATAAATCAGGGCATCTTTCTGTCGAAGACACAATCACTACCCCTTGTATTCAATGTGTAATATCCAGGCTTCACCTTCACCCAAACTGTGAAATAACCGAACTAAAAGATAATACCGCCTGGATAACGTACCCGGCAGGCAAATTTAAGATTACCTTTTTCGGAAATGACAAGTTCTTCGTTGAGAATTCTTATTACTGTCCGGAATTCGGAGTAAAAATACCTAATAAGGCCCTGGCGTCATCCTGTTCCGGATCAAAAATCGAAACACGATTTCAAATCGAAAAGCTATAAATGCATATCCTATTTTTTTCCCATTATTTCACTCCCGAAGGCAATGCGCCCGCGTCTGCAGTTATTGAAATTGAACAGGTAACCGATGTTGACTCCATGAT
>CAZWME010001209.1:0-1580 GCA_964634515.1 uncultured Pirellulales bacterium
CGCTATTGGCCTCATCTACTCGCCAGTAATACGTAGTATCCCATTCGAGTTGTCCTGGGTCATAGCTCTCTGAACCGAGGTTTCCACTGCCTTTTAACTCCAGAGAGGCTGCATCAGTGCCGAAATAAATTTCATGTGAAGCACCAAAACCCGGAGACCATGTGAGAACAGGTGTTTGTGTTACATCCACGGCACCATTAGCCGGATCCAGGCTTGCGACGGCGCCCTCAGTCGTAAAGCTCCAGACATTGCCTGTATAAGTTTGGATGGCATCGAATTCATCGACACGCCAGTAGTATGTCTTAGCCATTTTGAGCTCGCCGGGGCTATAGGTTGTACCTCCCTGAGGAAGTCCTCCGGCTGCATTGTTGACATCGTCAAAATTGTCACCGAAATACACAGTGTGTAGTTTCGCACCGAAACCTGCCGTCCAGCTAAGGTTGTCATTGACTGCGACAGTCTCGCCGCTGTCAGCCGGATCGGGGAAATATGCTGTCTTGGGTGGAATCGAAAAGCTCCAGATTTTACCCTTCCAGGGACTATTCGGTTCGGTATCATTAACCTCATCGATTCGCCAGTAGTAAGTCGTGCCCGGAATGAGGCCGTCCGGATATGGAAAACCCGGGAATCCAATAACAAGAAAAGTGTCGGCCTGATTACCTATAAACGTGCCTTCGGCGCCTTCGCTGACATCATCAAGATTATCGCCGATGTACACATCGTGTGAGACTGCAAAATCACCCGGCTTCCACGCAAGGTTTATCCATGTATCGAAATGCATATCACCATCAGCGGGAGTGGGACCTAAGGCATACGGATAATCCGCTCCTGCTCCTTCCAAGACAGCGAGAAGTTCCTCTTCTGAAAGTGCGTGATCGTAGAGGCGAACATCGTCCATCATCCCGTAGTACCAACCCTCGGCAAGGCTGGGCTTGGTGCCGACGGTGAATTTGGTAACTCCGGTCATGGGCCTGGTCATGCCGGAGCCGCTTAACCACAGAATCCCGTTGTGATATATCATCTGGTCACCGGTGTCGGCATTCTTGACCATCGCCCAGTGCTGCCATGAACCCTCGAATTCATCGGGCGTAGCAGCCTGGTTGATTCGGTCGTACCCGCCTGCGGTTGTTCCGCCTGTGTCGAAGTACACGGTACCATCGCTCCAGGGCACGTGGGCGCTCATGACCCTTGAATCGTTATTGGGAGGGTCTTGAAATGCTCCGAAGATAAAGTTGGCCTGTGGCTGAGCATCCGGGTCGCCATATGCCCAGAACGTAATGGTAGCCTGTGTTTCAATAGTCGACCATGCTTCAGGTGGGATGTCCACGTAGGACGATCCTTCAAATTTCAATGCAGAACCAAAGCGTCCGGCATCCCATATCGGCTCCGTGATAGTCCCATGATGTCCGAAACCAGATGAGTCGTTGGCAACCGTACCGGAACCCTCATCCAGCTTCCACCAGCCGACCATCTCTGCCTTAGCAGTGCCTGTCAGAGCAACACTCAAGACAAAAACAAAAGATACCAAATAAATCAATTTTTTAGACATAATAGTCTTCCTTAAAAAAAGTTGCAATTAC
>CAZWME010001210.1:0-1578 GCA_964634515.1 uncultured Pirellulales bacterium
GTATTCCTGTGCATTTGCAAATAATTCAGTGTCAACCTCGTTAGCAAGTTTTTTAACCAGGTCCCTGTATTGTTTTTTACCCACAACCAAAAGCTGCCTGGTATCTGCAAGAGGCTGGATGGAGATATTTTTCAGTAGCTCAGGATTGAGTTTATCTATGATAGTCGTCAGATTTGATACTGCTACATCGGCGTTGATGTTTTTTAAGCGGATAGTTTCATAGTTATTACTTTGCGTTGATTCTGTAAGATTCTCTGTTGTACCTTGCGGCGTTGCATTGGCGGGATTGAGATAACCTGCTTTCAGCTTTGCCAGTTTAATTTTTATTTCCAGCACTCGGGCGTCAATATCATAGATATACGATTGCGGCCTTATTCCCAGCTCAACATCCAGCTTCAGTCTTTCTCTTATTTTGCTTATCGTCTCTATCAACCCCTCAAGCTCTTTAATTACCATATCTTTCTGGCCCTGAAACTCTGCCAGTTCGATGCGTGCCTGTGCAGCGTTAATCTCTGCTTTTACAAGTTCGTCTAATTGGCTGGTCCCGTAATCGACTCTACGTTTTGTCTCGATAGCAACTCGCTGACGCAGATCAATAAGCTCCTGATACATCTTGATGATTTGGTCTTTGCCTGTGCTGGTATCGGATATCTGCGTTTCTGTTCCAGGCTCAGATAATGTGCCGAACGACAAAACTGCTCCGCAAAGAATAACAGCCGAGCAAATCAGGAAATATTTCACTTGATTCCTCATTTTTCGTACCTTCCAAAAAAGATTTAATAAGTTAATTTTAGACTTATACCCCATATACCATTTAACAAAACTATTTTAAAAAACACAACGCCACTTTTCATATTGTAAAGACGCAGAAAGAAATCAATTTGTTTCAAAAATTCTGCTTAAAATCCAAAAAACTTTTGTTACACACAGTAAAGGCACAGGTGCATTTTTACTTACGGCGTTATTCTTTTGCACCCGCTTTTTCCAGAAGCTCTATTATGTCAGTATTACCGTTCATTTTTGCTATGGCCAGGGGTGTATGTTCCTTGCCTTCAATAGGTACGCCGGCATTAATATCAACCTTGGCTGACAGGAGCAATTTGATGACCTCTGTATGTTCTGCTACCAATGCTATATACATAGCATTTAAGCCGTTAGATGTCTTGGCATTTACATCAGCACCGTTTTCCAGTAATAGCATGACCACATCTGTATGGCCATAATGTGTCGCCGCCATCAGGGGGGATTCTCCATCCATGAAATTTACATCACCACCTTCGGATATCGCAGCTTGAACAGCATTTACGTCACCGTCATTTGCTGCCTGATATAATCGTAAATTTATGTCAGCCTGAAGGGGCTTCACGTCGCCATTACTTACTGTTTGGGGTGATTGCGTATTGTTTGCGTCTTGATCATCTTTTTTTGCACAGCTCACAAATATCAAGGAAATGCAAACTATCGAAAATATAATTCGTCTCATATGATTCTCCTTCTAAGTAGTTGTCGTTAAAATATGTTTAATATAGAACTTCAATATTAAAAAACTAAAAGGCTCATTAATGAGTAACATCTGGA
>CAZWME010001211.1:0-1572 GCA_964634515.1 uncultured Pirellulales bacterium
AGAGGCTCACGTCCGGTTCTCGGAGGGGCCGAGGGTGAAATTCCCTCGGTCTACTTGCCCCCGGGCCTTTTATTTTTGATTGCGTATTTTTTGTATGTGCTTTTCTGGCTTGTTTCCACTTTCAGTGATAATATTTTTAGATGGTTCTCATGTCGAGTCCTAAAAAATATCAATTATTTGCGAAAATACGAATATTTTTTGAGAATTTTAGATGTGAAATCGGCCGTAAGTTTGCAGGACCTGAGACGGGGAATATACATCAAGGCGAAGGCTGAATTGGCTTGGCGCTTTTGGTAGCGTAAAGGCTTCGGCTGGAAGGGGTGGAGTAGCCAATATACATCACTGGCGAAAGCAACTCCAGCACGATAAGTCACATAAACCTTGGTGTAAAGCATATAGGAAAGCGTAGTGCGGGAAAACCTTATGCTGCGTTTGACGAGGCGGGGACTGGAAACGTGGAATGGCTGAGATGCTGTGACACTCGCAAACGAAAGGGCGAGTAAACGGCGAACGCAAAAGTCAACCTACACCAACTCGCCAGTCCTCGACCCTACGACGTTAGAAGTACCTTTATTATGGTTCAGTAATGTGCCCAAGACGAGCCAAATTTGATAGGTTTGGACACAGTTGAATACACCATTTATAGTGAAACTTAATGATATGTTAAATTAAAAAGAAATGCTATAATGTTTTGTCTTAAATTAAAATGTATATACGAATTTGGAAATCGCTACAGTGTTGTTTACGAATTTATCAGTATCGAAAGAATTAAAGGATAGCGAATGAGACCTGACTGTGTCTATGACAATGAGGCTTCACGAATCAGTCGACGTCATTTCTTGAAATCCTGCGTGGCAAGTGGACTGTTCGCGGGCACCGCGTCAGCCGTAAAGATAGAACCTAAACCAGCCAAAGAGAAAGCTCGGGCTGTGGCCAAGTGTCCCAACATTATCTTCATCTTTGCCGATGACTGGGGCTATGGGGATCTGGGCATACATGGCAGTGTGTTCTGTAAGACACCTCACCTCGATCGGATGGCGAAAGAAGGGATCGATTTTCAACAGTTTACCGTCAATAATCCTGTTTGTTCGCCCAGTAGAACGGCAGTGATGACAGGACAGTTCCCTGCCCGGCATTGTATTCACCAGCATTTTGCCTCGGTGGAACACCATCGGAAGGCAGGAATGCCTGACTGGCTGGATCCAAAGCTACCGCTGCTTCCCAAGCTTCTCAAGAAAGCGGGTTACATCACGGGACATTTTGGCAAGTGGCATCTCACGAATCGTCACGTCCCGGATGCGCCGCTTCCAACGGAATACGGATATGATGAATATGGCGCTTTCAACGTTCCCGGTGTGCAGATCAGGACAGCCGAGACCTGCCCACGTACGATTGATTTCATCCATCGCCATAAGGATCAGTCCTTCTTCATCAATGTGTGGCTGCATGAGACACATACGCCGCACTATCCCCTGGAAGAATACCTGAAACAATTTCAGCATCTCGACGAACAGCAACGAGTCTATGCCGCTGTTGTAGCCGAAGCTGACGCTGGTGTCGGGTCTATCCTGA
>CAZWME010001212.1:0-1572 GCA_964634515.1 uncultured Pirellulales bacterium
TCGGAATCGAACGGAAAGACTCGCCTGGAAAATAATTTTGGTCGGTTTTTCTATTCGGCACCTGAAGAAACCGGGTGCCCACAGGTCCTCGGTAAAATCCTGGCCTCTTTGTCTGTCGTTGCGATATACAAAATCAAACCACCACTGCGGGTCCTTTTCGAAGTTCGCAGCCGGACAGCTCAAAAACAATTCACAACTATCGCGCACTTCGTGGCGAATCAACAGACCGTCATTACCCCATCCAGCACAAAGCTCGGCATAAGATTTTTGCAGTGCGTGAAAATCCCTTAGACCGACGAACGGCCTTATAATAAACTCGAACGCCTCGACGACACTGATAAAATTATACTCCAACACAACGCTGTCACTGTCCCGGAGAAGATATATGGATTTGGTCAGTTCAAGCTGGGGCAACTCGTAATCAAAATGTACACCGAGCTCATGACGGAATCGCTTTATGCGGTCAAAGCCCGCCGGTGCGAACTTATCACTGAACTCAAAGGTTGAAAGATTAAGTACCTGCCCGTTTGATATTATCATCTCCAGACAGTTGGACAGTGCCATTATCCTGTTGGCCGGCGGCTCAAGTGAGCCGATGAGCAGGCCGTGATACCTTCTCGTATTGCAGCCAATGATTGTCGATGACGAGTAGCCGCCTCGGCCGTTGGTCAACAGCCATTCCCTGCTTAACAAATCATCGACAGCGTAATCAGCGGTAGACACCGAAACAATCGACTCATCAGTGCTCTTCTGTAATGTTCGCAGGGTCTTACTCCAAAAAAATAGCGTATAGAAAATAAAGAAACTATACGCCAGACATCGCACGCCAAGCGTTATCCATTATACGCTACAAAATGCGTTCGGCACCGATTGGCCGGAACAACGACTATGAAGATTGTTCAATATGTTCATAAAGTTTATATAAGAATCGTAAGGCGAGTCATAGGGGTTAAAATATTTATGTACATCGCCGTCGGCAAAATATTTCGTGCACATATAGTAAAAATGGTCTGACGTCTGTAAATTTCGCCAGTCCGCAACAATTTTTTCATTGCCGACCTTCTTGACCTTCTTCTCCAGCCGATAAAGCTCATGAATGGCGTTGGATTGCATCGCGTTTCCGAGCCAGGCCGAGAGGTCTCTTTCGGTATCGGCCCAGCTTATCAGGTGCGGCACGTCAATCATACCCACCGGCTCATAGCACTCAAGTACCTCGCTGGGGGTTTTGAAGTCATTGTCCGGATGTTTTAAGATTTGTCCCGGCAGTTGCCGCATAAACTCGAATATCCCCGTGTCTTCCCACTGATGTTCGCCGAATGTTTCGTAATCCATAAACAGATTGACCATCTGCCCGTTGCCGTTAACATTATTTATCCATCGGGCAAATTTCTCTGCCGTCAGCGGCCACTGTGACCAGTTGCGGTTGGAGAACCTAAAGGCAATATCATCACTGAGCGAATAGTTTTTCAGCAGAAGCTTGAGCCGACCGCACGCTTTTGGCCGATAGACAAAATTGGGACTGCGATGACCTAAAATGTGCTTTGCTCCTTCGGTTATTATCGCATCGAACTC
>CAZWME010001213.1:0-1569 GCA_964634515.1 uncultured Pirellulales bacterium
GAGCCAGTTCCTGGCGATTGACAAAAGCGGCCGCCTGGGACCTCAGAGCATTAACTTAGGATACGGTTCGCAGAGGCAATGCCGGCGGTGGAGAACCAATGAGCTGCAGAGCTGGGTTGCAAGTGGTTGCCCGTCCCGGCAGGAATGGCTCGAAAGGAAAATAAACTAAAAATATGTTGACTTATTACACCACAAATTATAGATTAAAGTTGAACTACAGGACAATCAGAAAACAAAAGCCCATCGGGTACAGTTCTTGGCCGTTTTCGGCTGATCCTGTAGTTCAACTCGGTGGGCTTTCTTTTTTGATGAAAGGTGGTGTAAGATGAGAATTTACAAACCGAACTATGAAACTAAAGCCGGGAAAAAAGCGAGAAAATACTACATTGAAATCAAAGACCATAGAGGCAAAAGCCGAAAATTTACGGGCTTATCAGACAAGCGATTAACCATAGCTTTCGGTGCACAGATTAAATTATTAATTGATTGCAGGCGGGCCGGACAGCCGCCGGATGCGATGTTATGTCAGTGGTTGCGGGATATACCTGATAACCTTAGAAAAAGACTTGCCATGCTCGGCATTATTGACCATGACCGAGCTGCTGCAGGAAAGAAGCTGGCCGAACACTTAGATGATTATCGTTTATACATAGGTGATAACACAAAACACGCAAAGGCTACATATAAAGCTCTGTTAGCAATTTTCAAAAATTGCAAATTTGAATATTGGAATGATATCCGAGCAAGCCGGATACACAATCATCTTATGAGGCTTAAAACAAAAGGTGAAATATCACAGCGGACGTTCAATGCTTATTTGAAAGCGGCAAAATCTTTTTGTTCATGGATGGTCCAGAATCGTAATGCTAACGAATCACCTATAAGCCACTTGAAGCCAATAAAGATAACAAAGCGAGAAGTAAATCGGAGGGTATTAGAAAATGATGAATTGCGAAAATTCCTGGATACTACCGCAACCGGGCCGGAGCGATATGGCATAAGCGGCCATGAGAGATATTTGCTTTATCGTTTTGCTGTAGAGACCGGATTAAGAGCCAATGAAATAAGAAATCTCAGAAAGATAGATTTTGATTTTGACAATCTTACAGTGACTATAGGCGCAAATTCGAGTAAGCGAAAAAAGTTAGATGTCCAGAGGCTGAAGCCTTTTATTGCAAAAGCATTTGGTGGAACTTATAAACAACTCACAGACCGGACGGCCGAAATGATTCGAGAAGATTTGGAACAAGCCGAAATATCTTATGTCGATGAAGCCGGCCAGGTCTTTGATTTTCATTCTTTGAGACATCAGACCGGGACAATGCTCGCAAGGGCCGGAGTGCATCCCAAAGACGCCCAGGCTTTTATGAGGCATTCGTCCATCGAAATAACAATGAAATATTACACTCACTTGAGTAAAGGTGCAGAGGTTGAGACTGCTTCGAAAATACCCGATTTGTCACTGAGCAAAGAGACTGATGCGGAAAAATTGAGCGCGTAATTGAGCGCTGTTATGGGTACATATATGACTTACATGAACTACGATAAACAGAGGGACCTTGATAATGA
>CAZWME010001214.1:0-1566 GCA_964634515.1 uncultured Pirellulales bacterium
GCTTCGATTGCTGGAAGCGGTTCGTTCGGTGCAGAAACCTGTGAGGTTTTATCAGGCTTCCAGCAGCGAAATGTACGGCAAAGTGGTTGAAACGCCGCAGACTGAAAAGACTCCGTTTTACCCGAGAAGCCCTTATGGATGCGCTAAAGTATACGGTTATTGGCAGACAATCAATTATCGGGAAGCTTACGGTTTGTTTGCATGTAACGGGATTCTATTCAATCATGAATCACCCCGTCGTGGTGAGACTTTTGTTACGAGAAAAGTTACCCGCGCGGCTACGAGAATAAAATTGGGTCTGCAGGACAAACTTTATCTTGGCAATCTGGACGCAAAAAGAGACTGGGGCTATGCGGGTGATTTCGTAGAGACAATGTGGCTGATGCTGCAGCAGGACAAGCCTGATGATTATGTGATTGCCACGGGCGAGATGCATTCGGTGCGTGAGTTTCTCGATGAGGTATTTGGATATCTCGATTTGGATTGGCAGCAGTATGTGGAGGTCGATGAGCGATACTTGAGACCGACTGAGGTAGATGTGCTTATGGGTGATGCCACTAAGGCAAAAAAGACTCTCGGCTGGGAACCTAAAGTAAAGTTCAAAGAACTCGCCAGGCTAATGACCGATGCCGATATGAAAATCGCGGGGGACGAAAAAGTATTGAAGGAAAATCAGGAGAGGAAATCGTGAGCGATTTTTTCAGAAACAGGTGCATTGTAATTACCGGCGGCGACGGTTTTCTTGGCGGTTATGCCATCGAAGGCCTTCGCAAAAGAGGGTGCGAGAATATCCTTGTTCCAAAAATCGATGACTATGACCTTGTAAAGATGGAAGATGTCCGTCGGATGTACGACGATATGAAGCCGGATATTGTTATTCATCTTGCAGCAGTGGTCGGGGGTATAGGCGCTAATCTTGAGCATCCGGGCGAGTTTTTCTATAAGAATCTGATGATGGGAGTTCAGTTGATAGAAGAAGGGCGCCTGCGTGGAATCGAGAAATTTGTGGCTATAGGTACGATTTGTGCTTATCCGAAGTTCACTCCCGTGCCGTTCAAGGAGGACGATATCTGGAGCGGCTACCCCGAAGAGACGAACGCACCATACGGGCTGGCTAAGAAGATGCTGCTGGTTCAGTCGCAGGCTTACAGGGCTGAATATGGATTCAATTCGATATTTCTGTTGCCGGTTAATCTCTATGGACCGGGTGACAACTTCAACCCTCAAAGCAGTCATGTGATACCAGCTATTATAAAAAAGTGTGTCGATGCTATCGAATCGGGCACCGACTTTATCGAATGTTGGGGGACCGGAAGCGCATCGCGTGAATTTGTTTACGCCGAGGATGCGGCTGAGGGGATACTGCTGGCAACGGAACTGTACAATGGACCGGAACCGGTTAATATTGGCGCCGGCTTTGAAATAAAAATCAAAGATTTGGTTGAGAAAATTGCCAGGCTGACGGGATTTGAAGGCCAGATTCGTTGGGATACATCAAAGCCTGATGGTCAGCCTCGTCGGTGCCTTGATACGTCGAGGGCCAAAAATCTTTTTGGTTTTGAGGCA
>CAZWME010001215.1:0-1565 GCA_964634515.1 uncultured Pirellulales bacterium
GAGGAGGCGGTGTTTGGTATTATGTGAAGCACAGAGGATTAGTGAGAATTTCATGCTTCACAGATCAAGATATTTTACGTCTCAAGTATTACCCAAGATTAAACTTTTTGAAGAAGGATCATTATGTGCAAACAATCGATTCATTTGGTTTCAATCGTTTTGATATTTAGCTTGGCTATAGCTGTAGCCAGCGCAGATCCGCTCAACCAGGATACCGGCCCCGACGGGATTGTGTCGGTTGAAGCCGAGCACTATGATGCCAATATTGAAGTAGGCGGCCATGCATGGGAGGAGACCGGGCCGACGGGCGACTTTACCGGTGTAGCCGGTATGCACGCGCCCAACGGCAACGGCGGACACGGCAATACCGGCTATGCCGAAACCAGTGAGCGTCTGGAGTATGAGATTAACTTTGTCAAGACCGGCACGCACTATGTGTGGATTCTGGCATGGGGCGCAGATGGAAGCGATGACTCCTGCCATGCAGGTCTGGACGGCGTGGAAACGCCCCTTTCCGACCGAATGAGCGGCTGGAACGAAGATTACGAATGGAACAACGGCAGAATGGACATGCCGGAACCGTCTCAGATCGAGATAACTTCGTCCGGGCCACACACATTGAACATCTGGGTGCGTGAAGATGGGCTTATTATCGATAAAATCGTCCTGACCACCAATCCAGATTTCACGCTCTCGGGAGCAGAGGAAGGCCCTGCTGAAAGCTACCGCGGCCCAATCCTGAACGCTTACAACTCCAATCCGGCTGAAGGTGAGATATATGTGGACACATGGGCCAATCTTAGCTGGACAGCGGGAGCTACAGCGGCCTCCCACGATATATATTTCGGTGAGAATTTTGACAACGTGAACGACGGAACGGGCGATACGTTCCAAGGAAATCAGGAGAACACGTTCCTCGTCGTCGGCTTTCCGGGATTCGCTTATCCGGATGGTCTTGTTCCGGGTACGACTTACTATTGGCGGGTAGATGAAGTTGAGGCTGACGGTACAACAAAACACCAAGGTACCATTTGGAACTTTACGGTTCCTCCCAAGAAGGCCTATGATCCTGTTCCCTTTGACGGCATCCCATTCTTAGACCTGAATCCGAGCTTAAGCTGGACGGCCGGTTTCAATACGAAGCTGCACTACGTATATTTCAGTGATAACTTTGAGGATGTGAACAGCGGTATTGTGGGTATTCCTCTGGGAATTAACAGCTATAATCCCGGCAGTCTTGAAGCCAACAAGGTTTACTACTGGCGGGTCGATGAGTTTGACAGCATAACCACGTACAAAGGTGATATCTGGAGCTTTAAGACTGCAAAAACCGGCGGAGGTCTTCGAGGCGATTACTATCAAGGTACGAATTTCCAGAATCTCAAGCTGACTCGATTAGATCCTCAAGTCAACTTTAACTGGGGTGATCCGGGTTCACCCGATGCATTAGTCGGCAATGATAACTTCTCGGTTAGATGGGCAGGTGAAATTGAGGTTCCATTGACAGAGACCTATACTTTCTACACTAACAGCGACGATGGTGCACGTCTATGGGTGGATGGTCA
>CAZWME010001216.1:0-1563 GCA_964634515.1 uncultured Pirellulales bacterium
CCTTACGGCCAGAACGAGTACGACCGGGGCGATCAGGCTGATGAGTGTAAGGTAACCCAAGCGACGGGCCGACTGCAGCAATTGGTAGTGCGCATCCTCCTGGTCCGCGGTGGTATGTTCCTTGTCTTCCTGCGGTGACGCCTCTTGCCGGTACTCCTGCAAAATCGTCCGAGCCTCCTCCAGTCGTCCGAGCGGCACCATGATCCGGATGCCTCGGGGATGCATAGCGAATTGCATGTGCCAGTACCACCCCGCCGTGGCACCGCCTTCGACCCACGCAGGGATTCCGGCACCCCTGAGGACACTCGCGACAACTTCCGCCCGCTCCACTCCGTAGGCTGTGGCCGCAACGCCCAGGCCGCCGTCCTGATAGGCTTCGGGGTCGGTGGGCAGGCCCAGTTGCTCGGCCCGTTCCTTGACACGCAGGCTGTAATCCTGGTCCGCATCCCGTCGGCCGAAAGCCCCCAGGGCGCGGACACCAAACCAGAGTCCAGCGGCCGAGATGGAGAGACCGATTGCCGCGACGCCCACGCGCGCAAACGCCGGCCCCGGCGCCCCCACGGCCGCAACAAGAATCCAGATGCCCAAACCCATCAAGATGGCCGCCACGACCCCCAGCGCGATTCGATGCAGAATGCCAAGCCGAGAAGGGCCTCTGCGAAGGGCGGCCCCTGGAACGTGCGGAGTACCGGTTGGGCCAAGTTGCGCTTCGGAGGCGCCGTCATCGTGCGAGGCCATCATAAGCCCTCCGTTTCTTCCGGCTCTTGCTCAAGGCTGTCAGCAGCCCCATCTTCTTCATGCTCCGCCAGAATCGCCTTCGCGTCGTCAAAGCGACCGAGCGGCACGAACACCCGAACGCCAGCGGCGAGATAGCCGGGAGACCATGCGTACAGGCGGGCTACGTTGGGTGAATCGACCCACGCCGGCACGCCGGCCTGATTCAGGAGGGCGGCAAGGACGTCGGCCTCTACGGCATTGTACGACGTGGCGGCCACGGCGAGGCCGCCGTCCTGATAGGCTTCGGGGTCGGTGGGGAGTCCGAGGGACCGGGCCCGGTCTTCCAGGTACTTCTCGTGTTCCGCATGGTCTGACATGGCAGTGCCGCCTGTCTGTCGCCTGTTCGTCAGTCTTCCGGTTTGCCTTTTGTGCGAAGCCCAAGAATGCCGGCGGTGAGCGCTCCGATGCCCAGGAAGCCCATCAGGAGCGACGCCACCACCTCCCCCAGCCGCGGTCCGTACGTGGCCGCGCTGTAAGCGAGAAGGATGGCGAAAACCATCATCCCAAGGCCGTTACAGAGTAAGAAAATGGCTGCCCCCGTTGGGCGCAGCGATCGGCGCGGAGCCGGTTCCTCGTCTTCCTCCAGCGTGTCCCGTGCCTCCGCACGCTCGGTGAGAACACGCTGGGCATCGGCCAGCCTCCCCAGCGGAACGAGGACCCGCACCCCGTCTGGATTCAGCGCGAACTGTGCGTGCCAGAGAACCGTTGACGCGTAGGGTTGATCGACCCAGGCGGGAATGTTGCGGGCGTTGAGTTCGGCAGCGATCAACTCCGCTTCCGTAGTCG
>CAZWME010001217.1:0-1561 GCA_964634515.1 uncultured Pirellulales bacterium
ATGGATCTAATTGGCAAGTTGTTTTTAACAATGTTCTTAAAAACGATACATATCTACAAGCCTCCAATGCAGCCGGGGATGGTACTGTAAACCTTATCAAAGCAACTCCGGCAGATCAACTACAATTCGGTGAGCAATCTTCCGTCATTCTTGCAGAACAGGTTTCGACTGTAGTTGGAGATACACACACAACCACAACAATTGACAGTATTACTTCTACGGCAGCAATTAATGTAGGAATGACCATAACTGGCGCAGGTATTCAGGCAGGCACTACGGTTGAAACAATCGCAAGTGCTACGTCCATTACCATAAGTCAGGCGGCAACAGCCAGTACGGCAGATGTAACGTTTACATTAAAAAATCCGACAGCAGCCGACCAGATAGGATTATATGCCAGAAAATATCATAATCAAAGTGAATTTTGTGTCAGAGAAGAATCCAATGGGGATGAGATACTAATGACAAAAAACGGTGTTCCCTGGCTTCCTTCTGGAATTATCTTACCATATGCAGCCTCAACTGCTCCTACTGGTTGGCTTGAGTGTGATGGCGGAGACACATCCATGACAACGTATGAGGATTTGTACGATGTTATTGGAAACGACTACGGATTAAATACCGGAGCAGTCACAACTTTTGATAACGCTACTGAAACAGCAACATCAAATGGTCATGGACTAACCGAAAATGATGTTATTGAAGTAAGCAATTCCGGGGGGGCGCTACCGACAGGATTAACAGCAAATACAAAATATTATGCAGTTACCGTAACGACCAATACCTTTCAATTAGCGACATCGGCAGATGGATCGGCAACACCATTTTCAGACGATGGTTCTGGAACGACAAAATTTCATAGTGAAATGAAAGTACCCGATATACGAGGTACGTTTATAAGAGGCTGGGATCATGGTGCAACTAATGATCCAGATGCAGCAACAAGGACAGATAGAGGTGATGGTACAACTGGAGATTATGTTGGTACAAAACAGGCTGACGAAGTTGAAGCTCATACACATGGCAACTCTGGTTCTCATGTTCATGAAGTGCGTATCCAAGGCGCTCCTGGTAGTGAAGTTACCATTCCAGCCGCAGGAACCGCCACCGTTACTCCGTCAACAATTTCGCCGTTAGTAGCAAGTGCTCACCAACATACGAGCGTTGGTGGAAACGAAAACAGACCTGTCAATATAAACATGATGTATATCATAAAAACATAGGAGGCTTCAATGGAGGTTAAAGCTGTCAAAATTACAAATCCTTTATATCTTGGTCAGATAGGGCCGATGATAGATAAATTTAATAAAAAGATTGATATAATGGGAATAACGTATGAAAGTTTGTATTCTTATTTTGCTCAAACGGTTCAACTTGGAGGGGATAGGGCAGAGTTTTGGGTGGTATATGATGCTGACAAGCCCGTTGGTTTTGCTAATTGGTTTTTAAGAGGTATGCCGCATATAGGGAAAGTGTGTTGTGATTTTCTTTATTCGTCAAATCGAATGAGGGAGCCTGTTGAGCTTTTAGTTGATGAGTTTGAAAAATTTGGCTTAAAACA
>CAZWME010001218.1:0-1558 GCA_964634515.1 uncultured Pirellulales bacterium
CCTACTCATGACCTGAATATCGCTGTTGAATCCTTGTCCAAGGAAATCCAATATGTCATTGGGGCCTATTTCACTAAGGAATACTCCATTGAGTCTACTGCCTTCTTCAATCCTTCCGTTGTAGAAGATCCTTACCAAGATAATATCCAAAAGGGCCAGAAAAGAGTCATCCTGAGTTTCAGAGCCACTGGAGAAGGGCATCTCTCCTCCATTGTCTTTCGAAGCGGCATCATCAATGAGAATAACGATTTCTATTTTGAATGCGCCAGTGATTTGGTTGATGTCCCCGAAATCATCAGACGGCACATATATGACAAGAAGCAGTTTCTCACAAAACTAGCCGAGATGAATATTAAAAAGGATGTAATCCCTCTGATCATGGACCAATTGGATGAGCACTTTAACTTTGGCCAACTTCAGGCGGCCATTGCCAAAACGCTGAAAAACCATGATCTGTCCTATACTCGCCAAAAGGTCGTACAAGCCATCAACTGGCTGGCTAAATCGCATTATGAGGTCATTTTTTCATTGGATACACCCCTCTGTGATCGTGTATTGTTTCCAACTTCCTTTGCCGAGAGAAACGGCATTGAGGACGCCCGGTTCGTTCGATTCAGGGATGAAGACGGTTCTATTACTTATTACGCCCCCTATACCGCCTATGACGGATTTGCAATTTTACCTAAATTGATTGTAACCAAGGATTTTTATCACTTTCAAGTTAATCCAATCCATGGAGAAAATGTGCAGAACAAAGGATTGGCTCTATTTCCCAAGAAAATCAAAGGGCAATACGCCATGCTCTCCCGTCTGGACGGTTTGAACAATTATGTAATGTTTTCCAAGGACATCACGTTCTGGGACAACGCCCGGAAAATCCAGGAACCGCAGTATCCTTGGGAGTTTGTCCAGGTCGGAAATGCGGGTTCTCCACTTGAAACAGAACACGGCTGGCTCGTCGTCACCCACGGAGTCGGTCCGATGCGAACGTACAGCCTCGGAGCAATGCTGCTTGATCTGGAAGATCCAACAAAGGTGGTCGCACGACTGAAGGAACCCCTGCTTGCGGCCAATGAAGAAGAGCGGGATGGGTATGTCCCGAATGTCGTATATTCCTGTGGATCATTGATTCATAATAACGAACTCATTATTCCCTATGCCATGTCAGATTATTCTTCAACCATTGCCGGTTTTCCGCTCGATGAATTGTTTGACGAATTATTGCCTCACAGAAGCAGATAGTGTTCAGGATGATCCCAGCCTCGGCCGTCTAGGTTATGAGAATAAGGAAAGTCTGATTAAAGAAACCACAATCATACACTATCCAATCCGGATACATATTTCTTTAGCTCAGCCATGATCGAAACCGGCACAGGCCGTGAACCCATACTCTTTCCGGTCTTTTTGCTCCTCGTGCAGTGTAAACATTATTCCCACATAACTCTTTCTACAATAGTGACATAAGGTGTAAACGACACCTACCATTTTGAAAAACCGACGGTTTTTCTCTCTTGAATGTCATGTCCCCGCCGGTGATCAGATAACAAATGAGTAATAG
>CAZWME010001219.1:0-1558 GCA_964634515.1 uncultured Pirellulales bacterium
CCCTGGAAAGAACGGGGGGTTTATTTAATCAGCGGCGGCGCCGGCGGTTTGGGACTGATTTTTGCGAAAGAGATTGCGGCTCATGCCCGGCAAGCAGTTTTGATTCTCGCTGGCCGTTCGGCGCTTGACGCCCAAAAACAAGCGAAATTACAGCAATTGCGAGATTCGGGCGTCCGGATCGAATATCGGCAAGCGGATGTGGCTCAAAAAGAGGACGTTATCAATTTGGTCCAAAGTATTCAGGCCGAATTTGGCGGCATTGACGGCGTTATCCACAGCGCCGGTGTGGTCCGGGATAACTTGATCATCAAGAAAACCATACCGGAACTGCAAGCGGTCTTAGCGCCCAAGGTGAGCGGAGTGATCAATCTGGACCAGGCTACCAGGGACCTGCCGCTCGACCTGTTTATTATCTTTTCTTCTGCGGCGGCGGTCTTTGGCAATACGGGTCAGGCCGACTATGCGGCCGCCAACGCCTTTATGGACGCTTACGCCTTGTATCGCTCGGATTTGGCTGCCCGAAACCGGCGCCACGGTCAAACGCTGTCGCTCAATTGGCCGCTATGGCAAGCGGGGGGAATGCGGGTTGCGGCCGCAACCGAACAAATAATGCGGCAGAACACGGGAATGGTCCCCCTGTCGACCGCAATCGGCGTCCGGGCCTTATATCAAGGCATAACCTCAGGTCAGGCACGGGTGATGGTACTGGCGGGAGAGGCGCGACAACTTAGGGCGACCCTGCTGAAGCGGACGCAGACCGGGGCCGAACCCCTCAAACTTCCGGATGACGGGGACGAAAAGCAAGCAACGGCGGCGCCCGACCCGGATTCGTTCCGGGAAAAAGCCGTCGCTTACCTTAAAAAACAGCTTGCCGCAGCGCTTAACCTGCCGGCGGCGCGGCTTGAAGCGGACACTCCTTTGGAGAAATACGGAATAGATTCAATAATGGTGATGCAATTGACTAATCACTTGGAAAAAAGCTTCGGTTTATTACCGAAGACCTTATTTTTTGAATATCAAAACATCACCGCTTTAACCGGGTATTTCCTTACCAACTATCGGGACCGGCTGATCGAGTTAACGGGCGTAAACGCTAAAGCGGAATTACCCGCTAACACTCTTCCGCAATGGGAGGCTGCGGCGACGAGCGAAAAACCGGCCGCCGCGATTCGCTCCCGTCCGCGTTTTGCAACGCCGCCGCGGCAATCCGCCGCCCCCAACCCGGCCTTGGATATTGCGATAATCGGCGTATCCGGGCGTTATCCTCAGGTGGACAATCTGGCGGAGTTGTGGCAAATCTTGCGGGAGGGCAAGGATTGTATAGTGGAAATTCCCCCGGACCGCTGGGACCACGATTTGTACTTTGACGCCGATCCCAACCAACCGGGGAAGGTTTACAGCAAGTGGGGCGGATTTATCAACGGAGCGGACCGGTTCGACCCGTTGTTTTTCAATATTTCCCCGGTAGAAGCGGAAATTATCGATCCCCAGGAGCGCTTATTCCTGGAATGTGTCTATGCGACCCTGGAGGATGCGGGCTATACGCGTCAAAGTCTGG
>CAZWME010001220.1:0-1557 GCA_964634515.1 uncultured Pirellulales bacterium
CCCTTTTTGCCGCCCTGCTGTTCAATCAACGCAACGGCCTGGCCATCGTATGTTTCGGTAACGCGTTTGAATATCTCCAGCGGTTTGTCGGGTATGGTCTGTGCAACCTCGTCCCATTCAGCCTGGATTTTGTCTATCTCGACCTGATATTTGCCGGCCTGAGTCTCGGCTTCGGTGCGAAGCTGCTCAAGATGCTGCTTCTGTTCGTCTATCTGCTCTTGTATTTCTTTACATTCGTTTTCATCGGCTTCAATACTCTTGAGCAATTCCAAAGATTGAGTTTCTATCTTGGAATTGTCGGCTTTGGTTGTGTTTAGCTGAGTGAGAACAGCGGCATATTCTTTATTTGTTTTTGCGCTGTTGAGCGCCGATCTTAATCTGGCTATTGACTCATCTCTGGATTTGAGTTCCAATTCAAGACGGTCAAACTGGACCTTACTCAACTGAACTTCCTCTTTTTTGGCTTCGAGGGCGTTTTGAAGGCTCCTGATCTGATTTTCCTGGACTATTACATTCCTTCTGCACCTTGTAAGCTTTCCTTTTTCAATCCGCAGACGATTTTCAACGCTTTGAAGTTTTACCAACCCATTCAATACAGGTCCCATTTATGCTCCTTTACGACGAGGCTTAAAACATTAAGCACCTTATTATCTTCACTAATAATTTATCTGCAACAAAAATATTTCTGTTTTTTCTTTTCTTGTGTAATATTGTATAATTGACCTGCTATGAAAGATCTGTTGAAAAAACTTATTAATGCCCAAAGCACACTGGAAAAGGGTGAATTATCCTCAGCGGAAGTACTTTCAAAGGAATTCGGCAAATCAGGGATAAATTGCCGGATAGATGCATGGGACCAAACAAGGGCGAATATTATCGCACAGGTAAACTCCGGCAGGCGTAAGGGTAGTCTGTTATTTGCCTGCCATCTTGATGTTGTCGGGCCCGGTGAAGAGAAGTGGGAAAAGCCCCCCTTCGAGGCGATTGAAAGCAACGGCAAAATTTATGGCAGAGGCTCGGTGGACATGAAAGGCGGCATCGCCGCGGCTGCTACCGCTATCAGGGAGGTTGTCGATTCGGGCACAAAGTTACAGGGCGATATTATGTTTACAGCCGTTGCAGGAGAAGAAACCGATAGCTGCGGCGCGAAAAGATTTATTAATGACAATGACCGGCGGGCTGACTTTGTCGGTGTAGTTATTCCCGAGCCTACGGATTTTTCGATCGTTACGGCGCATCGCGGAATGTTGTGGCTGGACATTACAACCAAAGGCAAGGCCGCTCACGGCTCTACGCCGCAATTGGGTGTAAATGCAATAAATTCAATGAGATTGATTCTGGATGAGCTGGATAATTACGAAATCCCGGCCGAGCCCCATAAGCTCCTGGGTAAGTGCTCTATGAGTGTCAATACCATTGCCGCTGGTAAAGCACTTAACGTAGTGCCGGATAAATGCAACATTGGAGTGGACATCCGCACTTTACCCGAGCAAAATCATCAGGACATTATTTCTGATTTGAAAAATTGTTTCCGCAAAATGATTTGCACCGCCATCG
>CAZWME010001221.1:0-1554 GCA_964634515.1 uncultured Pirellulales bacterium
TTTAAGGGTATTATCCTCGATCCTGAAAATAACAAAACTTTAGTGCTCAAATCATCACCTGCAACAACAGGGATTGTATTATCCAAAGAAACAGGCAGACCGATCAAAGGAGCGGAAGTTAGAATTATGAAGTCAACCGGAACTCACAGTACAAGAGGTATTCATGGAGAACCGGAAACAGTAACGAACGAAAACGGCAAATTCACTTTGTCTAAACTTCGAAGTGACAATCAGTATTTAATTTTAATTCGCGCTGAAAATTACAATCGCCAGTATTTCAGTTATGTCACTGCAGGCCAGAGCAACCTTAAAGCTGAACTCGGTCCGAAGAAAATCATTCAGGGAAGAATCATTGGAGACCTTGACAAATTAGGGAAAGACAGAGACGGTATCCCAACTATCAATTATTGGCAATATTATCGGCTCGGAAATTTTTACAATTCCGATATGCAAGAAAAAACACAAGTGACGATAAAAGATGGCATCGGTTATTTTCAAATCGATGAGTGCTGGGGTCAAAGTGTTAATATTCATGCAGGAGGCAAAAAGGTATCAGTAAATCTTGATGAAGATTCGCTGGAAGATGTAGTAATCAAGCTTGAAGATGAACAAATCAATATGAGAGAAGTAGTTCTGAAATTTATTACACCGGAAGGTTATCCGCCTGTCGAGGGAGGAGTGCGTATTGATTATGTCGAACCCGAAGAAAATGGTTATAATCCTGATTGGTTGGATATAAAAGACGGCCAGGTAAACTACAAAGTTCCGGTTCCATGCAAATTCAAGTACCAAATCGACTTTAATAATGGTAAAAGACCCATAGGTTACTGGTTCGAAGAATCAAAACCAATAGAAATTTCTCCGGATGAAGGCCCTTATGTAATTGATATACCCTCGCATCCGGCCGGCGCCATATACGGTAATATCATTGAGCCCGATGGAAACCTTGCTGAACGCGGACATGGATATCTTTTTATAGTAAAAAATCCGGGTATAATTACAAGTCGTTTGGCTTTCACAGAAGTATTTAACTCAAATAACATAAATGAAGGTAAATACAACGCATCACCTTTGCCTTTGGATGGTCAATATCAAATAGCAGTATATTCCGGTAATCGGTTTGCCACGACTGATCCTATAACTTTAAATCAGGCGAATCCAATTGTAGAGAAAAACATTCAACTTGTAGAAGGTATAACACTTAAAGGGCAACTTCTTGATATTGATGGCACGCCGGCAAGAGATTATGTTCGGCTCCATGTTTCACTTTCTATTGCAAGTCATGGCTGGGGCACAACACTCAATCAGATTAGATCTGATGAAAATGGAATGTTTTATATTGAGAATGTCAATCCTGATTTTGAAGGTAAATACTCTATCGTAGTTAATGTAAGAAATGGCTACAGACCAATAAGACAGGAAGTAAAAGACCCTCGAAAACCGATATTCATACAACTCGAAAAAGGATTGCGTGCGACCGGAATTATTTTAGATGAAGAGACAGATTGGCCTATCCCGGGAGTTAAAGTCGGCGCTTCTCGAGTTTATGAAACT
>CAZWME010001222.1:0-1544 GCA_964634515.1 uncultured Pirellulales bacterium
AGTTGTTGACTTTAACGGTGATGGCATTGTAAATGGTGCAGACTTGAGTATCATAGCCGACTACTGGGGGACAGATAATTCACTGTGTGACATTGGCCCGATGCCCTGGGGTGACGGCGTTGTAGATGTTCAGGATTTAATTGTAATTGCTGAGTATTTATCGCCGGTTGGACCGGAAGAAATTAACGTTAATGAGGAAAATGACGGTGGGCAAATCGAGCTTGAGCAGGGCCAGGTTCTTGTCGTTACGCTCGAATCAAATCCCACTACCGGGTATGGGTGGGAACAGGCTGAAAACCAGGAGCCTATCTTAGAGCAAATGGGTGAGGCGGAATTCAGGCCTTCTGATGAAGGTGAGCCACCAATGGCAGGCGCCGGCGGCTGGCAAATCTTTCGTTTCAAGGCAATAAGTGCAGGCCAGATGACTCTCCAGCTTGTCTATCGCAGGCCCTGGGAAGAAGGCGTTGAGCCTGTAAAGACCTTTACTCTTAATGTGATAATACACTAATCTTGAAAAGGAATAATTAAGAAATTAAAACTCATTGATTGGAAGCGGTATTAGGTTCGTATAACTCTACCGTAATTTTCTCTTGATGGCATTGAGCTGGTCTTTGGAAACCTCCACCCCCAGCTTCTCGGCCATTTTAATATGTTTCCAGGCCAAATCGTATTTCTTCAACTGATAAAAACCGAATGCAAGTCCGTAATGCGCATCTCCGATCTCCGGATCAATCTCGACAGCCATTGAATACGCAGCTACTCCCTGCTCATAATTTTCATTATTGGAATAAGCCGCACCGAGATTATAATGAATCATGGCCCCGCCGGGCTGTATCAGAACTGCCTTTTTAAACTGCTCGATGGCCAGGCTGTATTTCTTCTGTCCGAAATAAGCATTTCCAAGATTTAAAAGAGCAGCCAGCATATCAGGCTGGATCGCCAGGGCCCTTTTGTATCCCCAGATTTCTTCATCAACGGCATTCAGCTTGTTATAACAAACTCCCAGACCGTAATATGCCTCGGCCAGCTTTACATCAATCTTTATGGCTTTGTTGTATTCAGATATGGCCTGATGATAATTGCCCATCTGCTGGAAAACATTTCCTAACTGGCTGTAACATTCAGCGTCCTTCGGTTTCAAAGCAATCGCCTGTCTCAATTGCATTATCGCCTGCTGAAATCTTTCCTGTTTGCAATAAACTATTGCAAGATTTTTATATGCATCCGTAAAACCGGGATCCAGCCTGAGTGACTGGACATATTCGTTAACCGCATAGTTTAGCCAGTTTTGTTGAACGTATGCGTTTCCAATGTTATTATGCGTCTTGGCATCGTTCGGATTGATTCGCAGAGCCTCCCTGTATTGATTTATCGCATCAGTTACCTGGCCCTTTGTCAGGTAGATATTTCCCAGGTTCGCCCGCGATTCGGATAACGTTGGATTTGTCTCGACCGCTCTTTCGAGCGCGAGCAATGCAGAGTCTATATTACCGACTGCGTTGTAGCTGTTCCCAAGATTATTAAAGAAACAACCCAACGTCTGA
>CAZWME010001223.1:0-1537 GCA_964634515.1 uncultured Pirellulales bacterium
TGGGATAACACCAGATCCTGGCAGCCCTTTAGTTCGGGATCTCTTGGTTTACCGAAATTGAAGGATATGGAAGGAGGTTACGGTTTTGGAGCCAGGTTAAATTTAGGGTTTTTACTATTAAAATACGATCTAGCATGGAGTACAAATTCTGCCGTTAATAAAGGAAAGCCGATTCACTATTTTTCATTGGGAGCAGAGTTCTAATTCAAGGAACAGAATGAATGAAACGATTACTCATCTTGTCTTTTCTGGTTTTTTCTTTTGCTGGTGTTCTTTTTTCTCAGGAGAAAAAGCCTGTTACTTTAAGTGCAGAAATTATTCCGCAAAGTATTAAGAAAGGGGGAAAGGGAGTATTTATAGTCACCTGCAGTA
Organism: uncultured Pirellulales bacterium; assembly: GCA_964634515.1. Lineage (GTDB taxonomy): Bacteria > Planctomycetota > Phycisphaerae > Sedimentisphaerales > Anaerobacaceae > NIOZ-UU13. The sequence goes on from CAZWME010001223.1 coordinate 373, forward strand.
TTAGTCCTGACTTTCACATAAGCGATGCAAGCACCGGTCTTTTTGATGTTTCTCCTGAGCTGCTGGAAGGAGTTACATTTGGTAAGGCTGAATTTCCAGAGGGAGAGAAAGATACTTACGGAGGTGTCTATCACGGAAAAGTGAAAGTAAAAGTTCCTTTTGTGGTAGGCAAAAAAACACGAGAAGGGGAGAATATAGTTTCTGCCAAAGTTAAGATTCAACCCTGTGCAGAAGGAGGAGGTGTTTGTTATCCGCCTGAAACAGAAATGGTTAAGGCAAAATTTTCTGTCCTGTCAGGAGATAAGAATGCAAAGCCAGACATTGGTGGATTAAATAATGGGGGAGGAATTGCCGGCCGCTTGTCCAGCACTCTTGAACGAGGCTCTTTCATCGCCTTCCTGCTGGTTTTTTTGGGAGGGCTTCTCACCAGTTTGACCCCCTGTGTCTATCCCATGATTCCCATTACCATTGCGGTTATCGGTGCTCAGGCAAGTGGGAGTAAGTTTCGTGGATTTATTCTTTCTCTGTTCTACGTGTTAGGGATTGCAATTACTTTTTCCTCTCTGGGTGTTATCGCTGCAAAAACGGGTGCTCTTTTTGGTTCGTATGCTCAAAATCCCGTAGCTCTTGTTATTATTTCACTTATTTTCTTTTTGATGGGACTTTCCATGCTGGGCGTTTTTGTAATCCAGATGCCGAGTTCGATATCCTCAAAACTTCGCAGGGGAAAGAGTCGGGGTTTTGTTGGTGCATTGGTTACAGGGCTTCTGGCAGGCATGATTGTGTCTCCATGCATAAGTCCCCTCCTCGTTGTTATTCTTACCTGGGTGGCTAAGACCGGTTCTGTGGTTTTAGGAATCGGTCTTCTTTTTTCTTTTGCTCTTGGACTGGGTGTACTTTTTATTATTTTAGGGACTTTCTCAGGTGTTATCAAAAACCTTCCAAGATCCGGAGGCTGGGCTGAGCTTATAGAAAAGAGCTTCGGGGTTATTTTGTTGGCATTGGCAATTGTCTTTGTTCGTCCTGTTGTTTCGCACATTTTTTATCTCTGGTTGTGGGCGATTTTTTTAGTGGTTTTTGGAACCTATACGGGGGCCTTTACTCTCCTTGATGGCGAAGCAGACGGGAAGAAAAAACTTGGGAAAGCTTTTGGGATTATCCTGGT
>CAZWME010001224.1:0-1533 GCA_964634515.1 uncultured Pirellulales bacterium
CTTAGCCATTATTTGCCTTTCAGTTCATCTTTGTTTGCGTTTTTCCTTTTGCTCATTTCACTTCTGAAATCCTTTGCTGTTATGGTGAATCTTTTTTTGATTTTACCTCTATAACCGTCCTCTCTTTTGTGGTAAGCGCAAGCTACTATTGTTTTCTTTTCGTCATTGAAACTCGTAACGCTTACTTTTTCACCTTGCCATTGAAAACTAACGCCTATAACCAATCGCCCCATAGTCGGCGGAGAGTTGTGCTTGGAATATCTCGGCCAGCAGTCATAATAATCTAACCCATGCCCTATGAATGGTATTCGGCCATAAAGTTTTTCAAAGGCGTAAGCAAACGTTAGATTCCCACACCTAACAGCAATAGAATAATGGCCTTCCTCGACGCCGCACCACGATGGATTGTAACTTGATTCGTGGCAATATTCTCTAATCTCGATTAAATCAGTTTTCTCGAAAACGAATCCAGCCTTGATTATCAAATACCAAAAGTCCATCCATTGATGATTTCCCTTCTCTCTGGTATAATTCATCGTTCTCCAGTTGCCTTGTGTGAAAGCATCAAATATTATTCTCACTTTTGATTTTGTTTTACTCATTGGTATTTCTCCTTAAACACTTCGGTTCGCCTTTCGGCTCTTGCCATCTATTATTTTTTTCCCACAATAAGGACAGTACTCGAAATGGTTCTCATGCCTGTCTCCGTCCATGAACTCGAATTTATGACCACACTCCGTATCGTATGCCCCATTCTCATCCACGCTCCAGACACAATATCTTGACTTTGGATTTGACTTACCCATTATTCGCCTTTCAGTTCATATCAATCGGCTCTTTGTTCAGCATCGACTTTGCGTTATATATTACTCGGTGGCAGTAACGCTCTATCTGGTCTTTTTTGTTTACGCTTATCTTCGGCCTGCCCCAAAATATAAGGATTATTTTTATGTATGGACGCTCCATCAGGATCAGCTTGAACTTTTTGACATCGAAGCCGGACAGATACCCTTTTGTTTCGTGGTACTCAATAGTGTTATTGTTGTTTCTAACTAAGAAATCCGGTGTGTATTCCTTGATTCTCTGGTCGGCGGGAAAGTCTCTGAAGGTGTGAAATTCGTAATACCATCCTTTTATTTCGCCAGCCTGCCTCAAAAACTCAAGGTGTTGCGCCCAGCGGTATTCGAGCTTGCTCTTGAAATTTATTACCAGACCATTGATAACTGCCCTGGTCGGTACGTTTCCGTATTTAGCTTTGAATTTCTCAGGCATTATCGCTCCAAATCATCGCCAAAATCAAAGCAGTCAACACACCCTTCGTCGTACTCAAAATCGTAGTAATCATCATCTTCAAAGGGTTTGCATTCAAGGCAGTACACTTCGTCGTCAGAAATAAATCTTCCACAACAAATACATTTATTCACTTGGCTTTCAGCCATCTACTTAGCTCCTGCTAATTTGTCTAACTGTTTGTTAACTTTGTCTGACTTACTGCGGTTATCGCCCTGCGGTACGTCCGGGAAGTGGATAGTG
>CAZWME010001225.1:0-1523 GCA_964634515.1 uncultured Pirellulales bacterium
TTAAGCCCGGCTCAAGAGGCTGGAAAAGTTGAGAAAGCAGAAGAAACTGAGCAAACAGAAGAAATCCAACAGATCCCGGCAGAACAAACTGAGGATTTGCAGGTATCGGATGTAAGTGCGGTATCAGACGTAAGCCCCCTGGCGGACGTAAGCCCTTTGGCGGAAGATGTAATAGAAAATCAGCCGGAACAGGAGCAGATTGATGGTTTCCGACCAGCGGACGAAAAAGAACAACCAGAGCCTTAAGTTTTTTCTGTGGCCTGGCCGGGTTTTTGTTGAGTCTGATAAACGAATTATTGGTTGAAGCAGAAAGAAAAGTGTAAGCATGGCTAATCTAAACAAAATTTTGCTGATGGGCCGTTTGACCCGTGATCCGCAGTTGTCGTACACACCAAGCCAGACGCCGGTGGTCGATTTCGGTCTGGCTGTTAATCGGAACTGGAAAGGACAGGACGGCAGTCAACGGGAGGAGACGTGTTTTGTGGACTGCAGAATGTTCGGCAAGAGAGCCGAAGTAGTCAATAAGTATTGCAAGAAGGGCAATCCTCTTTTTGTCGAAGGTCGTCTTACTTTCGATAGCTGGGAGGCTCAGGACGGTACTAAGCGCAGTAAACATAGAGTTACCGTTGAGAATTTTGAGTTTATCGGGGGCGGTGGCGGGCAGGTAGTAAACAAAACAGAAAATCAAACAAGGCAGCAGGTCAGCGATGACGATATACCGTTTTAGGTGAGTGTAAAGTGCCTAAAGTATAAAGTGCCTAAAGTTATTTATTTTTTTAATTTTAGCTCACTTTAGTTCATTTTAGCTATAGTCAATTGATAGAGGTAAAAGATGATAGAAAGAAGTAATAACAGAGGTAATAACAGAGGTAATAACAGAAGAAATAATAACAGAAAAAAGCCGGGCTTCGCAGGAGCCCGCGAACAAACACAATGTCGTTTTTGCAGAAGAGGTATAAAGTACATTGACTACAAAGACATCGGTACGCTGCAAAAACTTTTAACCAATCGTGGAAAAATATATTCACGCAAGCGCAGCGGCAACTGCGCCGGCTGCCAAAGAAAGGCGAAAAAAGCAATCAAACGCGCCCGGTACATGGCATTACTTCCGTTTACGGTTTGATTGGTAGTTGTTGAATCGATTAAGGACGCACAATTCACATGATATGAAAGATGAAATATGAAACCCATCAGCTATTTGCAGGACAGGAAAACATTTATATCTGACGGGAAAACTGTTCAAGGGGACAAAAATGCCTAACACAATGAAGGTTTTGCTTTGTGAAGATATTACGAAACTCGGCTGGCTTGGAGATGTTGTTGAAGTCAATACCGGATACGCACGAAACTATTTGCTGCCTCAGGGTCTGGCAAAGATGGCAACCGATGTCAGCATCAGGGCAATAGCCGAAGAAAAGGCCAAGCGTGCAGAGCAGCGTATAAATGACAGCCGACGACTCGAAAATGCGGCAAAGGCGGTAGAAGGCGCCGAGGCCGTAGTGGCAGCCAAAGCCAACGAGCAG
>CAZWME010001226.1:0-1521 GCA_964634515.1 uncultured Pirellulales bacterium
TCAGGTGAGGCCTTTGCAATAATCCATTTTCGTTTCGGTTCGGGGATAAGCACAATCGGCCCGTTGCTCGACTCAATAACAGAGGCGGTATCGGGCTTAATAACAGAGGCGGTATCAGGCCGGCCGTTTATGAGCTTCTTCAATACCTCGACAATCTCGACCGGGTCGCCGTTATGGATTTCAAAAATCTCTGTAACGGTTTCGTCGGTTTTGGGCACATCATACTCTGTGATAATCTTTTCGATGCGCATCAGATTTTCGACGGTATCAATTACTAACAGGCTGTTTGTTTGTTCATCGGCGCTTATATGGCCGTACTCACCCATCAGCGGCAGAATAATCTGACCCATCTGCGAAGAGTTGTAGTGTTTTAGCTTAAAGAATTTTTGAATTGTTCGTTCTGCTTGTAACACATCAAAGGCTGCGATAATCTTTTCGATACGGTTTAGATTTTCGGGTGTATCAATTACCAGCAGAATGCCTGAACTTTCATGGGCGCTTACATGTCCGGTCTTAGTGAGCAGAGGCTCGAGTATCTGGGCTATCTGCGAAGGACTGCGGCATTTTAGCTTAAAGCTTTTTTGAACGATTTGTTCAGCTCCGGACACATCAAATTGTTCGATAATCGCTTCGATGCGCATCAGGCTCTTGACCGTATCAATTACAAACAGACTGTTTGTTCGTTCGTCAGCGCTTACATAACCGTACTCATCCACCAGCGGAAGAATAATCTGGGCCATCTGCGAAGAACTGTGGTTTTCCAGCTTGAAGAATTTTTGAACTACCTGGTCTTTGTTTTCTATCCTCGAAAGCGGATAATCTTCCGAAATCGTGGGAACCTCGCCGAGCTTTACAGATGCTATGGGTTTGAGGAAAATCGTACCGTCGGTTTGCTCGGCAATATAGCCTTTAGTACGCAGCGCACTATAAATCATTGTCAGGGCCTTGCTTCTTTGAATTTTCGTCGGGCTATGTACAGTTAGTTTCTGATTCATTGAGTCCGCTGTTGGAATAATTGTCTTGCCGGTCCATTCCGAGAGTTTCTCAATAATGGTTTTCATTTCCACATTATTGAAATTAATGGTTACCATCGGTTCATTGGGCTCAACGAATTGATCCGGACTGGTAACGGCGATTACAGGCTTGGCCTTTTCCTGCTCGTTGTCCTTTGGTCTTACTCTCCTTCTTGGTGTCGTGGCCGTAGGTGTAGTCACTTTACTGGTTGTCCTTGCAGGTTTGACCACTGCCGGTTGCTCTGCCTGAATCGGCTTATCCTGTTCGGAAGAGCTGACCGTTTTAGCTTTGATTAGAATAAGCAGCTCTTTTCGATCGGTCCTGTCGTCCCGCGAGTCGGCTATTTTATGTCCCCCAAAGAGCAGTGTGTCGCCCTCTTTCGCTATATAACGAGAGCTTTGAACGCGTCGCTGTACCGTCGGAGGCTTATATGGAGCTTTTCCCTTAAATTTACGCTCTTCGGAATCAAGGATATTGGTAACCTCTGATTCGAACTGCATATCTATG
>CAZWME010001227.1:0-1520 GCA_964634515.1 uncultured Pirellulales bacterium
TATAGCAGAGGGGGTGTAAAAGAAAAAGCATTTTCCAAGATAATGGTTGCTGCGTTGAAGTGATTTATTATAATCTGTTACGGTTGGAGTTTGACGGATATAAAGCAGGATTATATTTAAGGATAAAGAAAAATGAAGAAGGGCTATATTTTCGGGATACTGTTTTTCAGCAGTCTCTGGGGTTTCTCAGAGGCGGTTCTTGGCGGGTTTCTGTATAACCGACAAATACCCTATGCGTCCGTGTATTTGACAATAATTGGTTTTAGCATATTGACCATTGCCAGGGTCTATTTGCCGCGAATGGGCACTGCGAGCGCTATCGGGGCCCTTGCAATGCTATACAAGTTTTTGAATACGCCGTTTTTTGCGTGTCACTTTTTGGGCATAATCCTGTTGGCTGTTTGTTATGATTTGTTTTTCAGTGTTTTTAAATTGAAAAACCGCTCTGTTTGTGCCGCGATGGCGACATACGCAGGTTACAGCTTATTTGCCTTGATGATAACCTATGTGTTCAGATACAGCCTTTGGGCTGAAGCGGGATTTGCCAAAGTTATAAATCATATTGGTATAGGCGGGACATTAGCTGCTCTGGGTTGTGCTGTGGTCGTTCCTGTGAGTCAGAGGTTCGGAGAATGGCTGCAGGCCAAGAGGGCTGCTGTCGAGGAGTTAACGGCCGATTTTGCCCGGCTGCGATTGGCGTTGGTTACGGCGGGGATGTGGTTGTTTGCCTTAGTCGTATTTGTAATGCATTACCATGGTGGTCAGGTGTAACAGCGATTAGACTTGCGGGCCGACCATTTTTAGCCTGAAATCCTCGGACAATTCTATGGGGCATACGGAGAACAAGTGTGTTTTGTGGGTGGCAGATAAGCACTCCGGCAAGACGACCGCGGTGGCTAAACTGACGAGATGTCTTCAGCAGCAGGGTTTTGCTGTAGGGGGGATATTAGCTCCTTCGGTTTATGAGGATGGTGAGTTAATCGGATTTGATATTGTCGATATTCTTAAAGATGTACGGACGCCATTGGCGGTTCGCGATGAACAGGTGGACGATATTGTCGGCTATCGATATTATCAGCAAGGTTTGAGACTCGGTCATTCGGCATTGAGTTTAGTTGAGAACAAGTCGGCGAATTTAGTGATTGTGGATGAATACGGCCCGCTGGAGCTAAACGGTAAAGGGTGGCGAGCAGATGTGAACCGTTTGCTTACAGCGGACTGCCCGCCGATTCTTTTGGTTGTTCGCCGGGGTCTCGTTGATGAAGTAACAAAACTGTATGGAAGATACGTTCATCTCTCATTAGAGGCACTTGAACCGAAGTCGATAGAGCGGGTGTTAACTTTCGTTTCGCATCGGTACAGCAAATCCGATAAAATCCGAGACTGATTCAACCTATTGTTGGATAACAACTCAATATTTGTCTGGTATAATAACGGCTTACTACGCAACGTTTTACTTACCCGTCGCTTACGCTCCGGGTTCTGTTTTCCTCCCTTACGGTCGGGGCTTGGTTGCGGGT
>CAZWME010001228.1:0-1515 GCA_964634515.1 uncultured Pirellulales bacterium
CGTCTGATCGGTACAGGCCACCCTTTTCTGCCTCGATGTTTGCGTAGACTCTTTTGGAATCGGCGCCGGATACAGTTATCGTGATCTTACCGAGGACACCTTTGGGCAAACCAGGATTCCGGGTTAGCTCTTTCCAGGTTTCCCCACCATCCGTTGACTTAAAAATCCCTGAGCCCTCTCCTCCACTCCAGAGTATCCACGGCTTTCTATAGACTTCCCAGAGCGTCGCGTACATCACATCAGGATTGTTAGGATCAAGCGCAAGATCGATGGCACCGGTTTGATCATTCCTGTACAGAATTTTCTTCCAGGTTTTACCACCATCCAGCGTACGGAAAACGCCCCTCTCGGGATTTTTTCCAAAGATATGCCCAAGGGCTGCCACATAGACCCGATTCGGATCTGTGGGATGGATTCGTATGCGGCCGATGGCCTGGGTCTCTTTAAGTCCTATATGTTCCCAGGTTTTTCCGGCGTCAGTCGATCGATACATACCATCTCCTTGGAGAACATTCTGACGAAGCTGCACTTCGCCCATGCCAAGATAAACGATATCTGGATTCGATTCTGCCACAGCCACGGCTCCTACAGAAGAGCTGCGAATCTGTCCGCCAGTAACTGGATCCCAAGTATTCCCTCCATCCGTTGTCTTCCACAAACCACCGCCGGTGGTTCCGAAGTAGTACTCATTCAGACGGTCCTTATGCCCTGCCACGGCAATGACGCGTCCCCCGCGTTTCGGGCCGACATTCCTCCATTCCATTTGTGGAAGAAGTATGGCATCAGACGCCGACGCATAAGCGGGTTGTGCCAGGATGGTGGAAGGAGTGGACAAGCCGACCATTAGCAAAATGGCAACAAGGATGCCGGCACGCATACCACTGTTGGGAAAGAATCTCCGCAACGGTAAACCAAGCAATTTTTGACAACTCATGTAATACCTCCACATTTTTTTACCATTTTGTCTTTTTACTATCTAACGAGACTGTCGAAAAACATGAAGTATTCCTTTAGAATTTGTTTTTCGACAGTCTCAACCCTGTCATGATCTCTCTGTTTTCAGCTCACTTTGCAACTTTTGGAACGACCCACTCCACGGGTGGCAGTTCTACCTTATCAGGCAAGCCAGACCAATCGCCAGTTGCCGCAAACTTCAATATCCCCTTATCAAATTTTTTCGATGCTTTTCTGGCTGCTCTGATGGCGCCATGGGGTCCTCTGATCACCGGGATAAATTTGCTGTTTTTGAAATAGGGGACCAGCTCGAGTGCATTCTCGTATGGGGTAGATGTGTCCCAGGTTCCTTGAACAATCACAGTCGGGATGTTTGTCTCGAAATTTTGACGGAATTTATTGCCCAGGTCGCTGCCCCAGACCGGACAACCTGCCAGGTAACCCCAGCTGCCCAGTCCGATAATCTTTACAGCCGGATCGGCTTTGTATTCCGCTAAGCGTTCCGGTGTGATACCGGAGCCGCAGTCAAGCATCCAATAACTCGCGGTTCCAATATCCATG
>CAZWME010001229.1:0-1514 GCA_964634515.1 uncultured Pirellulales bacterium
GCCGCCAATCGTGAAACTGACGCCGGGGTCGTCGGCGCTCACGGTGCCGCGGAAGATGATGCCGCTGTTTATGCTGCCCCACGCCGCTGCCGACTCCGTCTCGGCCTTGACTGCGGCGATGTCCGCCGAGATAGACGCGTTGACAGGTTCGCCGATTGCGCTAGTATCAGACAGGACGGCATTGATATCCGTCCACATCTGCTCGCCGGCCGTGCCCGCGGTCGTGTGCCCGTCGCTGGTCTCGTCCCATACGGCATCGGCATTCGCATCGCTCGTTGGGATATTCAAGTTCGTGGCGGCGGATAGGGTCCTGGAGGCTACGTCCCAGACGTCGGAGGCCAGGTGGGTACTGAACCCCGTAGCGGTAGCCCAAGCGGCCTGATTGCCCTGGAGGTCGGCCGTGTCCAGGAGAATGTCGCTGATTTGCCTGCCCATGCCGCCGGGGGCGACGTGCCCGGACTGGGCCTCGTCCCATACGGCGTCGGCGTTGGCGTCGCTCGTTGGGATATTCAAGTTCGTGGCGGCGGATAGGGTCCGGGTGGTTATCGACCAGGCGTCGGACATCGGGTAGGAGGCGGAGATGGTCGTGCCGATCCACTGGCGGGCGTCCACCTGCAGCATGTCCGTCGAGTACTTCGAGTCGTAGACGTTCGCCGGCAGGACGTTGAAGTCCTCGTGGAAGATGAGGGCTCCGGAGATCTGGAACGTGCCACGCAGGTAGCCGGGCGTGTCCGTGTCGCTGTCCCGCAGCTCCAGGCTGTAGTACCCGTCGGCCACGTGGACGCAGTCGTTGTCCCCTCCGGACGGCGTCAAGGTGACGTCCACCTTCGTCCCGTTGTTCTTGTACAGGTTGAAGTCGATGTCGGACGTAATCAAGGCGGTCTCGGCCGTCTTGCCGTCCGTCTCGTCGATGAACGGGCCGACTATGACGGTAACGCCGGTATCTTCTTTCAGGTCTCTGGCCATTAGGCCGCCCTCATCATCCTATAGAAGTACGCGTGTGTTGGAACGCCGCCAGCGGGCTTAGACGATTCCCCCTGCCACGCTAATTCCCGGTCAGCCTCGTTGATGTTGTTGTAGGTGAACTTGAGCCAGGCGGCGGAACGGGCGGTGTTCGACCAGCGGGCCTCGTCGATGTAGCCATCACAGTGGTCTGTGGCTATGCTGACTGTACCATCGTCAGAAAATGTAAAATCCTCAGTGTCGTTTTCTGCCTGTAAGGCGCCATCCACATAAAGCAAATGTAACCCATCTGAGTCTTTGGTTCCAACAAGGTACTGATACGCACCCGACGGGGCAGCGTTGCTTGATACGAGTGCGCCCGCCGCCCCACTGTAATCGCGGAATTGCCAGACGCCATCGCCCGAAGTTGCCTGACCCAGCCACACATATTGGCCACCCGTTCCTACGTTCCGACGCAGGATTTCTCTTGCCGCATCGACCGTGTCCGGGTCACACCATGCCTCCAGCGTTAGTTCCTCGGTGTCCCAGTCCGCGTGGTCCGGGAAGATGAT
>CAZWME010001230.1:0-1509 GCA_964634515.1 uncultured Pirellulales bacterium
GTGTGATGGGAATGATGGTAGGTCCGGCAAATAGCCCGAATACTCATTCCGTCCCGTTTACCGGTCCGAATTTTTACGTAATCTTCCACCGTAAGCATCCTTTGCCTCCGTAAGTCGTTAGTCTGTCATTTTGAACTGAATAACAACTTACGAAGTTTGTTACGGTGTGGCTATTTTACTTGCCGATTTCTTCAACTTACCCGTGGCTGTTTTGCATGCCGATTACCAGTACCATTCAGCGGTAGTGCAAGGAATCTTTCGCACATTTTTGAATAAGTTTATCATCTGGTCGTCCCTTAGACTTGCCACACCCATGGGGGTGGCGAAATTTTATCGGCCTAACCTGCCGCCTGCAACTCCACTTGCTGTTCGGTAAGCCTGTCCATATTCATATACCGTTTGGTACCCCAATTGGTGCCTGCGATATGCCTCAACCTGGCCGCGGCTAACATCAAAGCAGAGTTGCCATCCGAGAAACAGACTACCACTCGAGACCGCCTGCGGATCTCACGCATTATACTCTCAAGTGGATTGTTTGTCCGAATCTGACGCCAATGCTCACGCGGGAAGTGATAATAGCCAAGCGTCTCTGCCACGCCTTCACGAACTCTCCCAGCAGCCTTGTGCAGCTTCATATGCTCAAGCTTATCTGCTACTGCACGGGCTTTCTTTTGGGCCTCAGAAAGATCTTCCTGAGCATGAATGGCCTTGAGCATAGCAGCCACCTCTTTCATCCTGCCATGCGGCACAACAGAGAAGATGTTTCTGTAAAAGTGAATCGTACATCTTTGCCACCGGGCATCAGGAAAGCATTCGCCTAAAGATTCAACAAGCCCAAGACATTTATCAGATATTACCAATCGAACACCTTTTAAGCCCCGTTTCTTGAGTGAATGCAAAAAGCTGCTCCAGCCTTCCTTGTCTTCCTTGCAGCCGTAAAAAGTGAGCAGAATTTGCTCGACTTCGTTGGCGTTTTTTGCGAGAAAACTCGCATATTCCGGAAGAATATTGTTGATAATGAGATGAAATTACGTTATTATGAGACTTGAAGCTTGCAGAAGTGTTTCAGCGAAGTGTATATGGGAAATCCCGGTTAATCTGTGTTTATGAGAATTCCGCTTACAAAATATGGCTGGCCTCAGGTTGTTATTTTCCCTGCGGTGGTACTTGTGGTAATGGCTGCCTTTGCTCTGGGCACAACGGGGATTTTGCAACCCTGGGTTATCATATCGATAGAAGTGCTTTTAGCAGCCATTTTGATTTGGATTTTAAGCTTTTTCCCCGATCCTGAACGAAATTGTCCAACAGACAGTAATTTGCTTTTGGCACCGGCTGACGGACAGATTACCGATATTGAGACATTAGAGGACTCTCCTGCTTTCCTGTGAGAGCAGAGCGCAGCCGTGCTGCGTGTCGGGATATTTTTGAGTATATTCAATACACATATTAATCGCGATCCGTGCAACTTAAAGGTCGAAAAATCACCTATAAAAAAGGCAAGTACAAAAA
>CAZWME010001231.1:0-1505 GCA_964634515.1 uncultured Pirellulales bacterium
GATCTTTACGAAAAGAAGATCTCCAGCAAAGACGATTTTTTGAAGGCTGATAGTGCATTTAAGAAGGCCGATGCCAAATATGCAGCAATGCGGGACAGTGTTAACTTTGAAGTTTACCGAGGTCTTCTGGAAGCAAGGCGTGCGCAAAACACACGCGAGATTGAACTAAAAGCCGCTGAACAACTTCTTTATGTCCTTGGCCTTACCGCTGAAGATGTTAATGACCTTGCAGCTCTGTCCAAAAATCAGGTCGCACCGATAGAGGAAGAGGAAGAATGTAACGATCCGAACTGTACGGAATGTGCAGCAAAAGCATTGGCCAAAGGTCAGGAGACAGATATTTCTGATGTTGATATAACAGATGAAAAACTGGCATGGTATCCGATCCGCAGTCCTTTTGAGGGGTCAATTATTGAAAAGCATATCACTTTAGGAGAAGTGGTCAAAGATGATTCGGAAGTTTTTGTGGTTGCGGACCTGAATACTGTATGGGTCAACCTGCAGGTCCATCAGAAAGATATAGGCCTTATAAGGAAAGGTCAAAAGGTGGCGATTTCCGCCAAATCAAGTGTGCCGGAAACTAAAGGTGTTATTGATTACGTTGAACCTGTAGTGGACGGCCAAACGCGGACTTCACTTGCGCGGGTAGTGCTGGATAATCCTTCAGGACGGCTTCGGCCGGGAACATTTATAACTGCCGAAGTTCTAGTGGAAAAACGTAAATCCGAGCTGGTGGTTGCCAAAGACATCCTTCAGGATGTGGATGATGAGACCTGTGTATTTATTCAGGATGAGCATGGCTTCGAGGCTCACCCCGTATCTATCGGCTGGTCTAATGATAAGTATGTCGAAATAGTCTCAGGCCTGCAAGCCGGCGAAAAAATAGTGACTAAAAACAGTTTTCGTCTTAAAGCAGAACTCGAAAAGAAGGCGGGTGGGGGCCACGCCGGTCATGGCCACGCTCATTAAAACTATCGGGGTTGTAATAGTATGATTACAGAAGCAATTCAGTTTTCACTGAAACACAAATTGTTAATAGTTTTGGGATTTGTCGGTGTCGGCATAGCAGGGGTACTGTCCCTTTCAAAACTGCCTATCGATGCGTTTCCCGATATCAGCCCGAATCTGGTGCAGGTTTTTGCTGAACTCGAAGGGATGGCGGCCGAGGAGGTTGAGCAATTCGTGACGCGTCCGGTGGAAGTTGCGATGAGGGGCATTCCCGGTGTTAAGAAGATACGCTCTATATCATCACTTGGACTATCGACAGTGAATATCTACTTCGAAGATGATGTGGATATCTACCTTGCCCGGCAGCTTGTTTCCGAGAGGCTCAAAGAGGCCGAAGAAGGCATACCTGAAACCATGAATATGCCTCACGGTCTGGAAATGGGGGCCATTGCGAGCGGTATGGGCAAGATTCTTTCTTACTACATCGAGGCAGATGGATACAGCACTACGGACCTGCGGACAATTCAGGACTGGATTGTCAAACGCGATATTCAAAC
>CAZWME010001232.1:0-1504 GCA_964634515.1 uncultured Pirellulales bacterium
TACCCTGGACTTCTTCAAACCAGTGGATAGGGATAAGCCAGCGGATTGGGGACACAACATCATGCGCCCCCTTGAGAGTTCCGTTAAAACTCTTGAGAAGGCGATTAACAGGCGAAGTAGGCAACTTGCAGTTTACTCAGGCCTACCCATTTTTTCCAAGACACTTCCAGGTAGAGAAGTCTTCATCGACCCTGTGGTAGGCAATCATGTGAAGTTGCACCCAGACGAAGATCTGGTGTTCCCACGATGGCCTGGAAACCCACCGGACGTATCTCAACATATTGAGTTCATACGGGGACGGGTACAACAATCTGGCTTTACTGACATCGCTTTTGGTGCGGGGCCTTCACAGATATCTGGTTATGCCCTATCACAGATGAGTGACCAGAACCGAATACGGCTGGAGCAGCCGGTGAAGCACCTTGAGAATTTGTGGAGTCGGTGGGCTAAGAAGGTGTTGAGCTTGACTAAGTTCTTTGGTGAGGGGCAGGTGGTAAGGGTGTTTGGACGGATGCGTGGGCAAGAGTTCATCGAGCAGGTAATAGGCAATGATATGGACCAGTATCGGGTGCGGGCATACATCAAGCCTGAGTTCCCGAATGAGCGTGTACGTAACCATGCTATGGCGAATCAGGTTCGAGGTGTTTTATCTGAGAGTACAATTATGGAGAGGTATCTTGATATTGACCAGCCAGATGATGAACGAAGATTGCGGATACAAGAGATGGCCCAGACACATCCAGTGATGGTACAGATGGCCGTGACCAATGCGCTGATGGAGATGGCTACTGAAGGAGATCCAGCAGCTATCCTGACGCTGAAGCAACTACAGGAGGGTAACCTCCCAGGTCAACCAGGACGACCATCAGAACCTCAAGCAAATGAACAGATGATGGGTACGCAAGGGCCTAGAGGGGAGTTGGAGCCTACACGTAACCCAGAAAATGAACAGGAAGATTTGACCGGCGGGCCGCCTCAGCTGGGTCTTGGAGGCCCATAATGAGTAAAATGATGAAGAGCGTCAACGACTTGAAAGATGCTTTCCTGCGTGGTGCACAGGATGTTAAGAAGGCAGTAGGGATTGAAGATGATCCTGATGTAGCCCTATACGACCGAATGACTCCTGAGCACCTAGAGAAGATGAGAGAGCACTATGGTCTTGACAACACAATAGAATACATTAGAGATATGGCCTTTAGAAAGGCCACCAAGAGGTAACAATGTCATTAATATCTGGACTAACAGGTGGAAGATCTACGCCAACGCCGCCACCCCAACCATGGAGACCATCAACGGAAGTTGATCCTTATGAGCATCCTCCGGCAGAAGCTCCAATCTTCAATCAGAATGAGAATATGCCGCAGGCTGTTTACGAATCTCTTATGGCACAGGGTGTAACCCCCTCGTCTGTCTCAGAATCAGGCCAATATTGGGGGAATTTGCTTTACCCTGGGGGTGGGGGCGGTACATCATATCCAGTGGACTTCGATCCTATAATTAGTGG
>CAZWME010001233.1:0-1503 GCA_964634515.1 uncultured Pirellulales bacterium
TGGTATTCAATGCCGGTCCATACTTCGTCGCTGTAAACGAATGGGATTGAAAGCTCCCCTCCTCGGGGCCAGGTGCACAGAAGCAGACCGCCGTCTTTACCCATCGCAAAAGCAGGCCGTTGCGGATTGGCATGGTCAGAGAGATCATGCTTGAGATTATACTTGTGAACAGCGATTAAATGGCTTTTAACCTTTTCGGCATCTACGATTTCACCGAGCCCGGCCATGCGCGCAATCCAAAAACCCAGGACACCATCCGACAGACAACCCGTACCGTATTGGTATTTGGGTCCCTGTGTATTAAGCATGTTCACGATGTGGTTATAACCCGGTCCGTTTTGTGAAGTATTGAGCGGATTAAACTTGGCATTCAAACCTTCCGTTTGGATTTTTTGGAAGAAGTACTCTCCGTTGTAAAGTTCTCTCTCAAGGAACTTTTTTCCTTTAACCAACAACTCGCGGTAGCCGGAGACATCATCATTCATTGCTTTGCCCATTTCTACCGCCCCAGCAAGCGCACCAAGGTAAAAGCTGGAACAGTGCCCATCGGGTCCCCAGTATTCGATATCATATGTGTTATGATGGGGCTCTTCCAAAACGCCTTTACGCCTGGGATCCCATGTGTTAATGCAGTAGCCCAGGCTGGCTTTGACTTTAGGCCACAATTGTTTGAGCCAGAGTGTATCCCCGGAGATGCGCCATTCACGGTAAACTTTCATAATGCCACCGAGCTGCCCATCGGATGCGGCGTGAAAATCGTGTGTGGTAGGCCGTATGGGCAAAGCTGTTCGAAAAGTCTGATGTCCACGTTCATCCTGGCTTTCATTAAACTCTGTCTCCCGCAGAGTCCGTTCAAGTGAAGGAAATAAATGAGGTATCGCCTGAGCATAATTCCAGACGTGCGTGCAGGTACCGTGGCAGCAGCCCCGATTATCACTGCAGCCCTCGAAACACCAGAGCCGACCGTCTTTTTGCCGCAGAACTGTCGGGCTTTTGAGAATAGTCATGTTGGCTGCAACGGCCTCGATAACTTCGGCAGGGAGACTTGAGTCATAAAAAGTATCTGTAAACAGAGCTGTTTTACGGCGTAAATCATTATAGTTACGACGCCAGTAGCGTGCGACTTCCCGACCGTCCTTGAACCGACCGGCATACCAGGGAACGTAGTTGCCGTGGCAATCACATTCAGGGTCTTCGCAGTCAGCAGCTTCAGGCGCATCCTTACCCAAGCGCAAGCTGGTATTGGGCACATACCAAACGAACATCAAACGCACAGTTTTTTCCTGGCCGGGTTTCAATTTGAAAGGTACGAACAAAGATGCACCGGGGCACGCTCCATCAACCGGCGGATTATCAAGCAGTCGGGCCTCCTGAATATTCTTCCAGGCAAGGGTAAGGGAATCCCACCAGCCGCCCTTAAACCAGCAGTGGTCAACAACCACATTGTTGTCATCGACAAACAATGCGAAAGAACCCTTATTTTCAGGCTTCTCCTCCGTTCCT
>CAZWME010001234.1:0-1500 GCA_964634515.1 uncultured Pirellulales bacterium
TCCGACTCAAATGCACCCATATCAACGCATACACCCTGTATTCGCGGATTGCCGTCAAGGTCGGTTGTTACGCCGGGAGGCACGGCGGCATCGTTACCCGCGTTGATACAGGGTGAACCGGCCGAAAGTCGCCCGTCGGTGTCGGCAAACATCGGATCGGTATCGATGCAACCCACACCGAACCAGGGTTCACCCGTTCCACCTTGCACATTACAATAGGTGACGATGATATCGCCAATGAACTCGCCGCCGGCGTCACCCCAGAGAATGCAGTTGGTGACCGTCGGGCTGCTGTTGTCGTTCCACAATCCGCCGCCGTCGATGGCAGTATTGCCGGTAAAGGTGCAGTTGGTCATGGTGGAATTGCTTTTTGCCCCGTTGAACAATCCGCCGCCCTTGAAGGCGATATTGCCGGTAAAGGTGCAGTTGGTCACTGCCGGGATGCTGTTGTCGTTATACATCCCGCCGCCGTTTTCGCCCGTGTTAAGGGTAAATATGCAGTCAGTCACCGTCGTGCTGGCGTAGTAGTTGTACATCCCGCCACCCCAGTATGCCATGTTATTGAGGAAGTTGCTTTTGGTCACCGTCGGGCTGCTGCTGTCGTCGTTATACATCCCGCCGCCGATGCCGTTGAGGGTGGTGACGGTATTGCCGCTGAAGATGCAGTTGGTAACAGTAGGACTGGCGTTGTTGTTGCTCATCCCGCCGCCATTGTTGTCAGGCCAGGAGCCCGTGGCGTTGCCGCCGGTGATGGTAAAGCCCTCCAGGATGGTGTCAGGGCCTTCGCTGTTTACGCACTGGACTACGTGATAGTGGCCGGTTCCGTCGATAATGGTAACGTCCGGCCCGCCGCTGCTGTACAGCCTGATGGCCTTACCGATGAAATCAATGGCCTCAGTGTAAGTTCCCGGCGCGACCTCGATCTCGTCGCTTGGATCGGCTGCGATGATTGCGGCCTGGATGCTCTCGCCCGGATTGACATAATGAATGTCCGCCACGGCGGCGGTGCTCACCAGTGCCGGCATAAGCACAAAGAGAGCAAGGTTCTTTACATTTCTCATTGTACTAACCTCCAAAAATTCGTTGTATTTGTTCCAGTTCCGACACAGCGTCAGAACCAGCTACGTTTACGTTATTATCACAAAAAGCCTTCGCACAATCTCAGCCGGGAGGCTTAGGCAAGATAAATTCACTTTAGATGGTGGTACCAAAAATCGGGCTCGAAATGATTCGGGACTGGCATTACCCCCGGAACTGGACCAATTTTTGGGTACTCTACTCATCAACGAAAGCATTTCCATGCGCCCAAATAAACACCGGGGCAAACAATGTCGCAGCTAATAGAAAGACCATCTATTTTGTGGGGTGAAACTGTCAATTAACGAACAAAGAAATAACACATCACGTTTCCTCCCACTCCTACATAGGTTAATACAAAAGACATGTGGGCGTGTTGCCCAAAGCCGTTTTGAGATATATTTTGTATTCTTATAAATTTTG